>PLHN01000402.1 GCA_003139975.1 Acidobacteriaceae bacterium | reverse complement strand
CTCCACATCACGCTGAAGATGCCAAGCTCGGTGACGGTGGGCTCACGCCCGCCCAGCAACTGCTTGATTTTCTCGAATTCATCCGGCGTAAGCCCATGCTCCCGGATCATCTCAGGTGTAGTAGCAGCGATCGTGGCGGTGGTCATGATGGGGAAGTTCTATTGTCGCATTTCGAGACAACTTTTCGTGAACTTTCGCTACACAACCGCGTATAAAAGGCAGAGTGTGGTCCCAAGATCGTGCTTCAACGCAAAATGAGTAGCACTGGCGCCGATTGCTTACAGGATCAACCCCGGGGGCGAAGTGCCTGGCAGGACGGCATGTCGGTGGTGCAAGGCATTGCCGCCTTCTGCTTTGTCCTGCATGTGATTTTCAACAATCGCTACGGCTATTTCCGCGACGAATTCGACTACATCATCTGCGGCCGTCATCTGGGGTGGGGCTACGTTGACCAGCCGCCACTGCTTCCCATTCTCAGCCGCATCTGCCTGGCCATCTTTGGAGATTCCCTGCGCAGCGTGCGTCTTTTGCCCGCGCTCGCCAGCGCGGCGTTGATTATTCTTACGGGCCTCATCGCCCGCGAACTGGGCGGAAAGCGTTTCGCGGTCGTGCTGAGCGCAGTTACCGTCCTAATCGCACCCATCTATCTGTCCGGCGGAAGCCTGCTTACCAGCAATTGCGATCTCGAAGTGCTGCTCTGGATGGGCTGCGTGTACTTCGCGATCCTCGCGGTAAAACGAGACCAGCCGCGCTATTGGCTTTGGTTTGGAGTCGTAGCGGGAATCGGTCTGCAGGAAAAGTACTCCATTCTGGTGCTTGGTTTCGCCATGGTTATCGGACTGCTGTTGACCCCGCAGCGCCGGTTTCTTCTGAACAAGTGGATGTGGTTCGGCGCGCTGGCGGCCTTCCTCATTTTTCTGCCCAATTTGCTTTGGAACGTCGCGAACCACTGGCCTTTTGTCCAATTGATGCGCAACATCAAGGCCAACGGCCGCGACGTGGTCCTCTCGCCCTGGGAATATTTCTTCCAGCAAATGCTGCTGATTTCTTTCGGTTCGACGCCGATCTGGATCGCGGGCGTTATCGCCTTGCTCGTGGCGGCACGCTTCAGGGCTTACCGCTTTCTGGGATGGGCTTACCTTGTCAGCCTCACCGTCTTCGTTGTCCTCAAAGGCAAGAATTATTACCTCGCTCCGATTTATCCCGTGTACCTCGCGGTCGGATGCGTAGTCATTGACGATGCCCTTGACCGCTTCCGCCAATCCTGGATAAAGCCCGTGCTGGCGGCTTTGTTGGTGGCCGGCGGGGCAGTGTTTGCACCATTAGCCATGCCGATTTTGCCGGTCGAATCGTTTATCCGGTATATGAATTGGCTTCCCATCAGACTTCCGCGGAGCGAGCGCGGCCACGAGCGCGCGGCGCTCCCTCAGCACTACGCGGACCAGTTTGGATGGGATGAAATTGTTGCAAAAACCGCCGAAGCCTGGCAGAAAATCCCGCCCGCCGACCGTCACGACTGCGCCATCTTTGCCCAAGATTATGGCCAGACGGGCGCAATTGATTTTCTCGGCGCCAAATATGGCCTGCCGCCCGCTCTCGGCGGACACCAGTCGTGGTGGCTATGGGGCCCTCGCGGCTACTCCGGCAATTGCCTGATCGTGCTGGACGATGAACGGGAGGTTCTGGAAAGGTATTTCGAGCACGTCGAATATCTGGGCAACTCGCCGCACAATCCCTACGCTTTGGAAAACGACATCTCCGTGTACATTTGCCGCGGTGCAAAGTTTGGCACGTTGGCCGATTTGTGGCCCAAGTTAAAACGCTGGCAATAGGTCGAGTCGAGACACGATTCGCGTCGAGAGATGATTGCCTGTAACTGCGGCGATACAAGATGCGGTCATGCGATCTCTATAGTCTCGTCGATAAATTTCTTGCCGCGCTCGTCCGTTCCCGACAGTTCGAAAGAGTTCGTAGTGGCCGCTTTGCCTTGCGCGACGCTCGTGATCACGTATGAGCAGCCCAGCCAGTGCGCCTCAGCCAAATCGGTGGGTGACCACTGCGCTGGATGATCGGGATGCGAGTGGTAGAAGCCAACAATGTCTTCGCCGCGCTCCCGCCCTTCGCGCTGGATGCGGATCAGTTCCTTGGGATCGATGTTGTAGCGATTCTGGGGCGAGTCCTCGCGCGTGTTGCCGCAACGCACCGCGCGGGTCACAGTCTTCGATCCATCGTCTTCAAAGCCCCCCAGCAGCACACCGCAGCATTCGTGAGGATAGGTCTGTTCTCCGTGCTGGCGAAGGGTGGCGTGGGCAGATTGGGAAATTTTCAGCATTGCAAAGTCAAAGGTTAGAGGTCAGATTGCAGAGTGAGCCCTTTCGTCGACGGCTACATCGAACCCGGGAGATTTTACCTCTGCAATCTGACCTCTCACCTCTGACCTCATTCTTCGCTCCAGAATCTCTCACTCAAATACTTGTCGCCGGAGTCGCACAACACAGTGACAATCGTCGCCGGGTGGTTTTTCTTCAAGCCCTCCGCTACCTGCAGACTGCCCACCACGGCCGCTGCCGCCGAGACTCCCACAAGCAAGCCGTGTTCGCGGGCCAGACGGCGGGCCATGGCATGCGCGGCTTCGGTCGAGATCTCAACATTCTGGTCCGCCAGCGAAGCGTCGTAAATCCCAGGCACAATCGCCGAAGGCAGATGCTTCGCGCCTTCAATGCCATGGAATGCGGAATCGGGCTGCAGCGAGATGCAGCGAATGTGCGGGCTCAGCTCCTTCAAGCGCCGCGTCGTGCCGACAAAAGTCCCGGTGGTCCCGAGCATCGAAACAAAATGCGTGACGCGTCCTTCGGTCTGCTCCCAGATTTCGTTCGCCGTCGTCAGATAATGCGCGCGCCAGTTGGCATCGTTCGAGTATTGATCGGCGTAAAAATAAAGATCGGGATGCCGTTCGGCCAGTTGCCGCGCAATCTTGATGGCTCCGTCGGAGCCTTCGCCGGGATCGGTGTAGATGATATTTGCGCCGTAAGCCTGTAGAATGCGCTTTCGCTCTCCGGAAACATTTTCCGGCACGCACAGCGTCACCGGAAATCCCAGAGCGGCTCCGAGCATGGCATACGCGATGCCCGTGTTGCCGCTGGTCGAGTCGAGCAGAATTCTTCCGGGAGCTAGTTTGCCGGCGCGCCGCGCTTCGCTCACGATGTTGGCCGCGGCGCGGTCCTTGATGGAGCCGCCGGGGTTGTACCACTCGGCTTTTCCCAGCAACCGGACGGCGGGAAGATCGGGCGCCAGCGCATCCAGCCGCAGCAGTGGCGTATTGCCGATGCGCGCCAGTACTCCCGCGCCGGCGGTCGGCGTGGTGTGAGGCACGGGATTGGAATGTGCTGCATTCATTGGGATTGGAACCCTGTGACTACAGTAATGTGCCCGTAATTTGAAAAAGGTATATCTATACTAGCGTCGAACACTAAGGACGGCGCGTGACCAAGATGCTGTACGTCGCGTTGCACCTTTAGATTCGCGACAGGGAAGTTTGGTTCCAGCGATTCTCGCCCGCACCGGGGAGGTTGGACCAGCATCTAAGCTAATTAACCGGAGCAGAGCCCTCATAATGACTACAAAAACTGAAGAACGAACCTTCGAAGACGCAGTCGCATGGCTGCGCGATCATGGTTTTGACCTGATCGAAGCTCCCGGAACTGAAGGGCGCGTGTTTCTCAAGAAATACAACTGCTCGGCTGCGATCCAGAAAAATGGCGACGGCGTCAGGATTTTTGCCTATCCCGGTTACATGGTCGGCAGCGAAATCTCGAAACTGGTCAACCGCGGTTACCAGCAATTTTTGAAAACGACAAAGACCGAAGTCCCGGCGACAGCCGACCACCTGAAAGCCCTGCACCAGTTCGCCGAAGAACTGAAAGAAGCTCTCGCGCTGCCCAGCCTCTACAACGAATCGCTCGGCACCGTCAGCGAATCGTACCAGTATGATCGCATCAAAGACCGCGATGAACCGGTAGCTGCGCGGCCCAAGCGTCCCTGGGAAACGGTGAAAGTAAAAGTAGCGGCCGCAGCAAAGAAGACCCGCGCGTAGCTAAGGCGTAGCGCCGGCACCCCTTCGGCTTCGCTCAGGGCAGGCTTTGCCGGCGGTCCCGAGGGTGTCTCGCCCTCGGTTCGTAGCTAGCCACCACACCTCACTCTAAGTGTCCTCGAGTCTATACTGAACCTCCAACTCCGCAGCGCCGGAACACCGCTTCTAAATTGTCGAACCCCGGAGGTGAAGATGAAAACTCTGGCTCTATTCGTCGGATTGATCATGACATCGGTCGTTTCCGGATGGTCCGAGGACGCAAGCGAAGCTGCCCGCCGCTCTATCCGCAATGTGATTTAGGCCCAGCAGGCGGCGTGGAACCGGCATGACCTGGAAGGCTTCATGGCTGGATACTGGAATTCTCCAGAGCTGACGTTTTTTTCCGGCGCGCATGAATCCATGGGCTGGCAGGCTGCACTCGACCGCTACAAGAAGAACTATCAGGGCGCGGGCCACGAGATGGGCAAACTCGAATTCGCCAACCTGCGAATCGAAATGCTCGCCCCAGAGTCCGCCTTCGTGCGCGGCGAGTTTCACCTGACCATGTCCGACGGCAAAACTCCCCACGGCCTGTTCACGTTGATTTTTCCGAAGTTCCCTGACGGCTGGAAGATTGTCCACGATCACTCGGCGGCCGAGTGAAGGAAGACGCAAAAGGCAGAAGTCAAAATTGCAGAAGTGAGAATTGCGAAAGTGTGTATGCTGCTCGCCCCGTAATTTGGGTCTCGATCGAACGGGTGCTTGCCGCCCGGGATATACACTGCTTGCCATGCCGATTTCCTCGCTTCCCAGTTCTCAGGTCCCAAACATCGAAACTGGGCGTCTTCGGCTTCGCGGACATCAGCTCAGTGATTTCCGTGATTCGGCCGCCATGTGCGCCGATCCAGAGGTCACGCGATACATCAGCGGCCGGCCGTTTACCGAAGAGGAGTCCTGGAGCCGGCTGCTGCGCTATGTTGGGCACTGGTCGTTGCTCGGATTCGGCTATTGGGTAGTGGAGGAAAAAGCTGCGGGCACTTTCGTCGGCGAAGTTGGATTTGCCGATTACCCGCGAGACCTGAAGCCTGCACTCGCCGGCGCTCCGGAGATCGGGTGGGTTCTCGCATCTGGCTCGCATGGGCGAGGCTATGCCACCGAGGCGGTTCGCGCAGTTGTCGAGTGGGGCGACTCACACTTCGGCTCTATTCGCACTGCCTGCATTATTGGTCCGGAAAATACCGCTTCGATCCGCGTCGCAACAAAGTGCGGATACCGCGAACACGGTCACGCGACGTATAAAGGCGAAGCGACGCTTCTCTTCGTACGCGACCCAGCGCCTTCCGCGAAATTGTGATCCTATTTTGCCCCGGCTGATGGATCGCTGCCGGCTTTTCCTTTATCCATCGCCTGGTTCGCCAGCCGGTCTGCCGTCTGGTTGTGTTCCCGCAACGCGTGCCGGATGTCAAAATGCTGGAGTTGACCTAGTAGCTGCTTTGCCTCGTCATGAAGCTTACGCAACTCAGGGTGCTTCACTTTGTAGATGCCCTTCATTTGTCGCACGATCAACTCCGAATCGCTGACCACATGCAGCGCCGCGATTCCTTGCTCGACGGCGTAACGCAGCACGCCAATCAAGCCCTGGTATTCGGCGTAGTTGTTGGTGTGGTGGCCAAGGTATTCGCTAAGCTCGGCGATCTTTTTGCCCTGAGGGTCGTGGATCACGGCCCCATAGCCCGCTGGCCCGGGATTACCACGGGCTCCGCCGTCGACGTGGGCAGTATAAGCGGGGTTGGCGGCGGGTACGCGTTTCGGCGTGAAGAAAAGGCCGCCGGATTCGGAGGAGCGTGAAGGCATGGAGTGAGTTTACAACGCGGAGGCCTACCGTCCCGCCGCCAGCCGCGTCGCCAGCCGTGGCGGCAAATTCGCCGCCAGTATCTTCTCCTGCGCCACACGCACATTGTAAGGAACGCGATAAAAGCTCACGATCCACGCCTCGCTGTCGAACACGGCAAAGGCGGCGCGCCAGTCGCCATCGCGAGGCTGTCCCACCGAGCCCGGGTTGATCAGATAACGCAGGTCTTTACGCAGGCGCCAGTCGGAGGACTCCGGTTGTCCCACAGTCCGGTAGCCCGGCCGGTAGCCTTCGCCAATCTCCCCTTGCAGGCTGAATCCGCCCTGCAGGTGAGTGTGGCCAAAAAATGTAATCGGAACCGGATTCGTGATGAGCGGAGCGATAGCGTCCCGCACGCTGACCGTGTATTCGTCCTCGTCGAGTGCCGAACCGTGTACAAACTGGATGCCGGGCAGTTCCGCCACCCGTACTGGGCCTTGCGGCAGCGCGCCCAGCCATTCCAGATTTGCTTTCGTAAGCTGGTCGCGGGTCCAGAGCGTGGCCAGGCCCGCCACCGGATTGAACTCTTCCAGGTTGATGAGGCCGCTGACGGCCTTGTCGTGATTGCCGCGCACAAACACGCTTCCCAACGGTTTGACGCGGGCAATCACCTCGTTGGGATTGCCGCCGTAGCCAACCGTGTCTCCCAGGTTTACGACCAGGTCGTGTTCGGGAGCCGCGGCCAGGCAGGCCTCCAGCGCCTCCAGATTGCTGTGTATGTCGCTTAGGAGAAGGATTCGCACGGCAAGAGGAGGATTATAGCGTGAAAGCCCAAGTTAGAAGCGGAAGCCGGACTGAAAACGCAAAACCGGAATCTTCCGCACTCCCTGGTTACGCGTCACTAAATCCGCGCCATAGGCATTGAGCTTTGAAAGGGCGCGGCTTCCAGCCGCGCCGAATCCTGAACTACGAGCCCCGCTCCTCACTCTCCGCCAGCTTGCGCTCCGGCCAAAAATAGGAAAGCGCCACGCACACGAAAATAACGTAAGAGATGCGGACGTCGATAAACCCCAGCGGAATCGCAGCGGCATAAAGCGCGCCCGAGAAAAGATTCTTACGCTGCACGCGTCGATGATAGGCGAAAACACTGGGCTCATCCCGGTGATGGCACAGAATGGCGGACCGCAGAAACGTAAAAGCAAGGCTGCATAGGAACAGCGTCGCCCCATAGAGCCCCACCGCCCGCGGGTCGCGGTAATTGTTGCCCAGGTAGGCCGTGACAAAAGGCACCAGCGACATCCAGAACAAGAGGTTGTTGTTCGACCAAAGCAGCGGCGCGTCCGCGCGCCGCGCCACATGCAGCAGGTGATGGTGATTCACCCACATGATGGCCACCACCAGGAAGCTGAAAAGGTAGGCAAGAAACTGCGGCGCCAGGCTGAGCAAAGACGTAAGCGTGGTATCGCGCGGCACCTTCAGCTCCAGCACCATGACGGTGATGATGACGGCAATCACTCCGTCGCTGAACGCTTCAATGCGGCTGGTGCTCATGAGTTCTTATTCTCTACCAGATTTCGCCGGCGGGCGGAACCTGAAGTATTGATTCCAAAACATCGCACCACGGCGCCTAAACCGCACTCCCCGATGGCTTCGCGTTCACCACCGGACACCGCGCAAAGTGTTCAGGCGCGGCTTCGATCAAGGGCGGAAGTTTGGCCGCGCACTCGGCAATCCGATACGGACAGCGCGGTTCAAACGGGCATCCCGCCGGAAGCGCCGCAAGGGACGGAACCGTCCCCTCGATCGTCGCCAGTGGCTGCCCGCGATCGGTCGCGAGCGTCGGAATCGCCCGCAGCAGACCTTGCGTGTAAGGATGTGCCGGAGCGGTAAAGATCCCGGACTTGGACGCAACTTCCACCAGGCTTCCGGCATACATCACGGCAACGCGATCCGCCACGTGCGACACAACCGCTAGATCGTGCGAGATGAAGAGCATGCCGAGCGAGAACCTCTGGCGCAGGTCATTGAGCAGGTCGAGAATCTGCTGCTGGATGGTCACGTCGAGCGCGGTTGTCGGCTCGTCGGCAATGAGCAGTTGCGGACGGTTGATGACCGCCATGGCAATCATCACGCGCTGCCGCATGCCTCCCGAAAGCTGATGTGGATAACTGCGCGCGCGGCGCTCTGGCTCGGGGATAGCGACATCGCGCATGCCTTCAATGGCGCGCTTCCACGCCTCGGCTTTGGGGACATGATTGTGCGCCAGAACCGCCTCTGCGATCTGATTGCCGACGCGCATCACGGGATTGAGCGCGGTCATCGGTTCCTGGAAGATCATGGCNNGTCATCGGCTCCTGAAAAATCATCGCGATCCGCGATCCGCGAAGCTGGCGAAACTGCTCGCGATTGAGAGCCGTGAGTTCCGTGGTCTGACCAGCGCCGTTTTGGAAAGTGATGTTGCCTGAAACAGAGGCGGCGGGCGGAAGCAGCCCCATGATGGCGAGCGAGGTAACCGACTTTCCGGAACCAGATTCGCCAACCAATCCGAGAACTTCCCCGGAATTGATGAAGAAGCTCAGGTCGCGCACTGCGGTCGGTGAAGCTTGGGAATTCTGGGCAAGCAGGGTCTGTCCCGCAACCGGGAATTGGACAGTCAGGTTGCGCACATCAAGGAGCGCTGCCACGTCGCTATGGTACCAGCGGAAAGCCGTCGCTTGGCGGGAACCGAGGAGGCCTAGGATTCATGCGCTCGTAACGAAGTTTTGCACAGCACGGATTTCGCATGCGTTATCGCGGCGATTGGATCCAAAACGAGGTAGGAACCGCGAAAATACCACGTGAACACTGGGGTATTCGGAACGCTAAGGCGCATCTGCACACATTTTGCGGCACCCGCCTGTGCATGCGCTGCACTTGATTGATAAACGGCAACTTACAAATCCGCAAATTCCATTGACGTAGAAAATGAAAGGAGTAAAAACATAATCGTTCTTTGANNGATAGAGTCCCGAGGCGTTGGACTGATTTATCCGGTTGGCGGTGAGCCCGGAGCCCGAGCAGGATCGCCGGAAAGCAAACCCGCAAGGGAGCTTTCTGAGAGAGGTCAGCAAGGGTCTAAACGCGAGCTACTGGCCGAGAGGAATGAGTTCAACATCACCTCGGGACTCTCTATTTCTAGCTGCGAGTTATGAGCTTCTAGCTCCGAGCTAAACCCTCCCCGGGATACTCCCAGCCTTCATTTGGTGACTCCCAGAAAAATGCCAGATCCCTCGCTTCGCAGGTGTGACAATTATCCGAGGAACTTGTCTGAGCCCATCTCCGTTGGACGCAAGCAAGTAAATGAATATATAGCTTGAGGGCAAGATGCTACGGTCCAACCGCGATTTCCAAGGCCTTCGCGGTCTGTAGCCTCTGCCGCAATATGCTATTCCGCTCGGGAATTTCCGCGATGGCATCGGCGTGAATGACGTAGCCCCCGGCCGGAAGCGTCTGGCCGAACGAGATTCGAAAATTGTTGGTTCCGGGTTTGAGCGGGAAGCGTTGATAGCCGATAGCCGTAGCACGCTGGTCCAAGGATGCCACGGCCACAATCACGACCGTGAGATCGTAGGTGTCGTGCGATCCGTTGGAGACCTGTACCGAGCCGTCAATCCGGTTGTCGCGCACCTTGGGAGCATCGAGCCAGTCGAGCAGCAACCCCGTGTCTACGCTGGCATGAAAATCCTTCGTGGCGGAATGGGGAGGATGGCCCGAGTCATCCACCTTCAAGGTAACGGCAAAGCCACCCGGTTTGGTCGGCCGCCCGGACAACAACCCGTCGGGGCTGAGCGTGATGCCATCGGGAACATCGCCTTCGATGACGCTCCATGTAAACGGAGGCGCAATGCCCGTGGCGTGAAGGCGCACGTGGACATCCATGCCCGTGTTGAAGCGAGGCAGCGAATCTTCAACAATCGAAATAGAAGATTGTCCCCCGGCGAGAGTGCCAAGGCTGATCAACACGGCGGCGAGCGTAAGAGTTTTTGTCAATAATCCTCCCGGTGTTCCATGAGGAGCCCGTTTGATTTTACGTCGTCCACAGCGTAAAAGAACCTCAAGATGAATTTTCGCTGGTCCACCGCCATTTGTCTCCTTCTTGCCTCCCTTTGGATTACGAACGCGGGCGCGCAGGTTTCTTCCCCGAAAAAAAATGATCACGCGCAGGAAGCCGCGATCTTTGAGCGGATTTACAACCACGCCCGCTTTGAAAACGATGGCACCGGCGTGGAGGAGACTGAGGCGGTGGTCCGCGTGCAAAGCCAGGCCGGCGTGGAAGAATTCGGCCAGTTGGTGTTTGGATATTCCTCGGCAACCGAAAAGCTAGACGTCGACTACGTGCGCGTGCGCAAGCCGGATGGCCAGGTGGTGGCGACTCCGGACACGACGGCGCAGGATTTCGCTCCCGATGTGCTGAA
>PLHN01000172.1 GCA_003139975.1 Acidobacteriaceae bacterium | reverse complement strand
GCCGGCAAGATGCCGGCGCTGCTCTTACGGCTCCGGTACCGACGCCGCTTGTGCGGGAGCTGGCAATGCCGCTTGTGTCGGGGCTGCCTGTCCTGCTTGGGCGGGATTGGCTGGGCCCTCGGCCTTAATCGGTTCTATGCGGACTTGCGCTACCCGGTGGCCATCCATTCTCTCGACTACGAATCGCCGGCCATGGTATTCGAATGATTCTCCGCCCGTCGGCATTTTTTGCAGCCGTGACAGCACAAAACCGGCCAGCGTTTCATAACCTTCATCCTGCGGGAGCACGACATCGTACTGATCCTCAAGGTCGCGGATGTTGATGGCTCCGTCAAGCGTAAGGGGAGCGTTGGCATCTACAACCGTCGGGGCGGTGGCGACATCGAACTCGTCTTCCAGTTCGCCGACCAGTTGCTCAAGAACGTCCTCGACGCTGATGACGCCAGCGGTCGACCCGAACTCGTCGACCACCATGGCCAAATGCCGCTTGCGCACCTGAAATTCGACGAGCAACTCGAACAGCGACTTAGTTTCGGGCACGACCAGCACGTCGTGCATGATCTGGCTGACCTTCATCTGCGAAATGCGCGCGACCGCGGGGCCAACCATGGTCGGGGCGACCCGAAGGCGCATCCAGCGCATCAGGTCTTTGGCGTAAAGCACGCCCACAATATGCTCGGGGCCACGCTGCGGGTCAAACACTGGAATACGCGAGTGCTGTTCGTCAACGACCCGCGCCAGCGCCTCCTCTAGCGTGAGGTCGGAAGGGAGGGAAAAAATTTTGGTTCGCGGCACCATCACCTGGCGGGCGGTAATGTTGTCGAGTTCGAGCGCATTCAACAGCATCTCCTCCTGCGCGAAGGAAAGCTGGCCGGAGGTGCGCGCGGAACTGATGATCAGCCGCAGTTCATCGGGCGAATGGACAGATCCGTGCCGGATTTCGTTGGTGCCGAAAGAACGCAGCACGAAGCCGGCGGCGCGGCTCATCACCGCGACTACGGGCCCGGTCACGGTCAGGAAGACATCCATGGGCGCGGCGACGGCGAGCGCAACCCGTTCGGCGCGCTGCAGCGCCAGCGATTTGGGAACAAGTTCGCCAAGAGTGACATGCAAGCTGGTGATGAGCAAGAAAGCGATGGCAACCGCAACGGCGTGTGCATAGACAATGGCGAAAGGAATGGTTCCGATCCAACTCTCAACCAGCCGCGCCAGAAAGGGCTCGCCCAGCCAGCCGAGTGAAAGGCTGGTGACGGTAATACCGAGTTGCACTCCGTTGACTACGCGAGCGAGTTGCTGGTGCAGTTTGAGGACGGTGCGGGCGCCTACGCGGTGGGCTTCAATCAGCTGAAGAATGCGCGTTTCGCGGACACTGACCAGCGCAAATTCGGCAGCCGCAAAAAACGCGTTGGCCGCTACCAGCAGCAGGATGACAAACACCCGCAGCGGCACGAATGCAATCATGGATACGTAATTCTAACATTCCAAAGGGATAGATTCGCTGGCACGCGTCGCCGGCTTTCATTTTGCAGGTGCGTAACACGATCGAGGAATCGGCGTAGCCTCGCCTCGTCGGCAGTACAATAATCGGTACTAGTCTAAGGCTCCTCTCAAGGTGATCGCTTTCCTTTTGCCAGGTTGCCGGTCTAACAGGTTGACCGCTTGGAATGAAACTGCGTTCTGCGCGGTCGGGCAAAACCTGGCTTTGGTGGCCTTGGACGCAAGGCGACTCTTTATTTTTCCAGGAACTATTCCGACGGTGATCGCGTAACAACAAGTGGATCCCGGTTTCGATCTCTCAGCTCAGCAGGAGGCAGTTGTGAACGGCAATGGTAATGGCAAGAAGAAACGGCGCAAAAGAATCATCTATGGAGTAATTGCGGCGGTTGTGCTGCTGATGGTTGTGGGAGGCGTGATTGCCGCTACCAGCGGCGGAACGAAGATCGATCCCTCGAAGCTGGCCAAAGTCGAAAAGGGAGACTTGGCAAAGAGCGTGGTCGCGACCGGCAAGATTGAGCCGATCACCAAAGTTGAAATCAAGTGCAAAGCCAGCGGCATTGTGAAGAAGCTCTACGTCGAGTATGGCGACCGGGTGAAGCAGGGCCAGCTCCTGGCACAACTCGATAAGGCGGAGATTCAGGCGCAAGTCGCTCAATCGCAGGCAGGCCTCGAAGCTGCCGAGGCAAACCTGACGAGTTCGAAGGCGGACTTTGAGCGCGCCAAGGTGGACGCGGAAGGTCCGGATGTCCCGCTGCTCAAGCGGGCCTATGATCGCGCCGAAGGGATGGCGAAAGACGGAGTGGTTTCTGTCTCTGCCCTCGACGATGCGCAGAAGAACTACGAAATGTCTCTTAACAAACAGAACGTGGCGAAGGCGCAGGTCACGGTGCTGAAGGCAAAGGTCGCGCAGGCACAAGCCAATGTCGCGCAAGACCAGGCAAATCTGAAGCAACTGGAAGAGCAGCTCAGCTATACCGACATCGTCTCGCCAATTGACGGAATTGTGCTTTCTCGGGACGTCGAAATCGGCGATGCCGTGAGTTCGATTCTGGTGCTCGGTTCCACCGCGACGCTGGTGATGACGCTGGGCGATACGAGCGAAGTTTACGTGAAAGGCAAGGTCGACGAGAGCGATATCGGTAAGGTCTATTTGGGGCAGCCGGCCAGAATCAAGGTCGAGTCGTTCAAGGACAAAACTTTCACCGGCAAAGTGACCAAGATTTCGCCGATGGGTGTCGAAAAGGACAACGTCACGACGTTCGAGGTTCGCGTCTCGATCAACAACCCCGAGGGCGTCCTGAAAGCCATGATGACGGCGAATGCCGAGATCATTCTTGACGAGCACAAGGGCGTGTTGCAGATTCCCGAAGGCGCGATTATCTACGATAAGGACAAGAATGCGTCGGTCGAAGTGCCCGACCTGAAGGCCAAGGACGGCAAGCGGAAAGTCGCGGTCAATATCGGAATTTCGAACGGCGCCAAGACCGAATTGCTGAAGGGTCTAAAGGAAGGCGACCAGGTCGTGTTGCAGTAAGGACGCTCTTCGTCGTTCGTCATTGGCTATTTGCTGTCAGACTATGATCCGTTTGGGGGGCTACTATGAATCTTGCTTCACTCATTCGTTCTCGCATGGTTGCCATATTGGCGGTCGTGTTGGCGGGCGCCCTTCCAGTTTTCGCTTCGGTCGCCGGAACATTTGACCGCTCCTTCCAGGTCAATGGTCCGGTCGATCTCGAAGTGCTCAGCCGCTCCGGCGACATCACGATCCACAATGGCGGAGCCGGTTCGGTTTCCATTCACGGCAAGATTCATGTCGGCAATTCCTGGCTGAGCAGCGATCGCACGGCCGACGTGCAGCAAATCGAAAACAATCCTCCCGTTCGCCAGACCGGCAACAGCATTCATATTGACTACGTCAATATGAACAATATTTCCATCGACTACGAGATCACCGTTCCCGAGAATACGACGGTTCGCGCTCACACCGGCAGTGGCGACCAAAGCGTCGAGGGCTTGAAAGGTAACATTGACCTGGAAAGCGGTTCGGGCGACATGAGGCTTGCGCGTCTTACCGGAGAAATGCATTTCCAGACGGGTTCCGGTAACGTTCGCGGATACGATCTTTCCGGCCCGGCACGCGCCAAAGCAGGCAGCGGCGACATCGAAATCGAGGAGATGGGCGCGGGCGATGTCGAGATTCGCACCGGCTCCGGCAATATCACTGTGAAAGGTATCAATGGCGGATTCCACGCGGAGGCGGGCAGCGGAGATATTCGGGCTCAGGGCTCGCCGAAAAATCTTTGGAGCATTCGCACTGGTTCGGGAAATGTCAATCTGCAGGTGCCGCAGGAGGCGGCATTTAACGTCGATGTCTCTTCCAGTTCAGGAAGGGTGACGCTGAACCATCCCGTGGAAATGACTGTGCAAGGCCGTGTTCAAGAGTCGCGTAAGAGCGTGATTGGCAAAGTGCACGGCGGCGGCCCGACGATTTCGGTTCACACCGGCTCCGGCGACATTCAGGTCGACTGATCTGAACGGCCACGTCAAGCACTAAAAAAGGCTCGCTGCCCAGCGGGCCTTTCCTATTTGATGAACCGTGCCTTGACGTGCGGTCCGATAACGCCCGATACTTGCCAGTCAGTTAAGAGCTCGCCGAGGAGACCGATTGTCACAACCCGCCATCATTACTCTGACCACCGACTTCGGGCTTAACGATCACTTTGTGGGCGTCATGAAAGGCGTCCTGCTGGCGACGGCGCCAGACGCCCAGATTGTGGACATCAGCCATGCTGTGCAACCTTTCGACATTCTCGACGGCGCGCTGACAATCTCGCAAACTTACTCATACTTCCCTTCCGGCACGGTACACATGGTTATCGTCGACCCGGGCGTGGGAACGGCGCGGCGGCCGATCATTCTGACCGGGGACCGTCACATGTTTGTGGCGCCTGACAATGGAGTGCTTTCGCTCGTCTACGCTCGCGAGGAGAGGCTCTCGGTCCGCCACGTGACGGCCGAGCATTACTTTCTCCAGCCCCGGAGCAACACCTTCCACGGCCGCGACATTTTCTCTCCGGTCGCTGCCTATCTCGCCAAGGGCGTCGACCCCGAGCGCTTTGGAGAAGAGGTCACGGACTACGTTCGCTTTGGCGTGCCGCGGCCGAAACCCGTGGACGAACAAACACTGCGTGGCGTGGTGCTGAAGGTCGACCGGTTCGGCAACCTCATCACCAACATCACGCCCACCGACGTTCCGAAGTTGTTCGCGCCCGGGCCACCATCGTTCAAAATCGTTATCGGAGCCAAGGCCGAAGTGAAGCGTATCTGCGCCAACTACGCGGAGGGGAGCCCCGGCGAGGCATTTGGAATTCTCGGTAGCATGGGCTTTCTGGAAATCGCAACGAATCGCGGATCGGCGTTTCAACTGCTGGGCGCGGGCAAGGGCAGC
>PLHN01000069.1 GCA_003139975.1 Acidobacteriaceae bacterium | reverse complement strand
CAATTGAGGCCCGCTGCAGCGATTTGGACTGCACGGCGTGGCGTTCGTCCGGCGTTCCCGCGAAAAGATCACCGCGGTGGAATTTGATGGTGAAATCGGGATCCTTGAGCAAGTGCCCAGTCAGAATCAGAACGACCATTTCACCCGGATTAACGAAGCCGCGGGCGCGGAGCTTCTTCAGTCCCGCGAGCGTAACGGCGGAAGCCGGCTCNNATGCCATCGGCGCCGATTTCGGCTTTGGCCTCGGCGATTTCCACCTCGCTCACCTGCTCGACCTCGCCGCCGGTCGCGCGCAGCACGCGCAGCGCCTTTTTCCACGATGCGGGATTCCCGATGCGAATCGCGGTCGCGAGCGTGTCGGCGGTCATCGGTTCGAGCTTCGTCCCTCCGAATTCACGCACGCAGCGGTAAAACGGATTTGCCCCCTCGGCCTGGATGATTGAAAGCTTCGGCAGACGCGAGATTAATTTAAGTTCGTGCATTTCGAGCAGCGCCTTGCCGATGGCCGAGCTGTTTCCAAGATTCCCACCCGGCACGATGATGTGGTCGGGCGCTTCCCAGCCGAGCTGTTCGAGCAGTTCGATGGCGGCGGTTTTCTGGCCCTCAATACGATACGGGTTCACCGAATTCAGCAGGTACACGGGCTTCTGCCGCACGAGCTCGTTGAGAATGCGAACGCAGCCGTCGAAGTCGGTGCGAAGCTGGCAAGTCAGCGCTCCATAGTCGAGCGATTGCGACAGCTTGCCCCAGGAAATTTTTCCTTCCGGAATCAGCACCAGGCTATGCATGTTGCCGCGCGCCCCATAAGCCGCCATCGACGCCGAAGTGTTGCCGGTAGACGCGCAAGCGACCCAGCCGAATCCTCCCTGGTGCGCCGAAGAGGCGGCAAAGGTCATGCCAGTATCTTTGAACGAGGCCGTCGGATTCATGCCCTGATGCTTGGCATAGAGATTTTCGATGCCGACCTTTCGCGCACAGCTTTGCAGCTGATAGAGCGGCGTATTGCCCTCGCCCATGGTGATGGCGTGTTCTTCGGGAATATGCGGCAGCAGCTCGCGAAAGCGCCAAACCCCGCTCTGGTCGAGCCGATTGGCTGACTTACCGATCGACGTCCGGCGATCCAGCCACAGCGATTTCAGCGACGCAGCGTCGTACTTCCATTCGGGAAAAATAAACTCAAACAGATCGCCACAGTCGGGGCAGCGGAAGTCCTGCCCGGCGGAATTGGGAGTGGCGCCGCAGGCAATGCAATGCAGGCGGGCGATGGTTTCGGCAGCAGAAAGATGCACGGTCACTTCTTATGGGTTCGAGATAAATTGGGGCGCGAAGCGCCCGTCTCTAGAATACGGCATCGTGACATTCACCGTACCTTTGTCCCGTCGGTTCCTCGCTGTGCGGTAACAAAAACCTCCTAACCACAGAGGCCACAGAGGAGCACAGAGAGAGGAACGCGCCTACCGCAAATACGAATCCTTCCCGCTCATCCAGTCTGCGCGCGGCGGATAGAACACATCGAGATCGACCGTGTCTTCCATAGCCTCGGCTTTGTGCGGCATATTTGGCGGGATGGTCAGCGTCTCGCCCGCATTCACCGCAATCTCCCGGCCATCGATCCAGAATTTCAGCGCGCCCTCCAGAATGTAGGTGACTTGCTCATTGGGATGGCTGTGCTCCGGCACGACGCAACCTTTCTTCAGCAGCACGCGCGCCAGCATGATGTTTTGCCCGACTATCAACTGCCGGCCGAGCAGAGGATTCAGGCTCTCGACGGCAATCGAGTTCCACGCAGTGTGACGAAGTTCGGCCTTGCGCCTGGCTTTTGAAATCGTGCGTTTCAGGGCGGTTTTGCTGGTTGGACCGACCGATTTCTTCCTCGATCCGGACTGCGATTTTGATTTGCCGCGCACCGTGATTCGTGATTTGGTTTTCTTCATGGCTCGTGCTCAACCAATGAAATCGGCATAGGAAAACGTTCTTAGTCTACACGCGGTTCCCTCCTGCTGCTCTCTCTCATGTCCGCACGAGTGTTGCCGCGGCGCGCCGGGGCAGGTAATCTAAAGACTCGCCCGCCTCGCTAAGGAGATCATGGCAGCTGCCCCTTATGTCTGGATCGACGATTCGCTGAGACCGGCGAGCGAAGGCGTCGTGCCGTTTCTCAGCGCCGGAATGCAGTACGGCTTCAGTGTGTTTGAAGGCATCCGCTGCTACGCGACCGACAGTGGCCCCGCGGTGTTTCGCATGGACGAACATGTTGAACGCCTCATGGATTCTGCCCATATCGTCGGCTTCCGCGACTTGCCGGTGAATGCCGACAAGGTGAAAACGGCGATCAACCGGACCATTGCCGCCAACAAGTATTCTGCCTGCTACATCCGCCCGATGATTTATCTCGACGGCGCGATGAGCCTTACCGTCGAAGCCGGGACGCCGCGCTTCGTGGTCGCTGTGTGGGAGTGGAAGACTTTTCTTGGGCCCGAAGCGAAAGAGCGGGGCATCCGCGCC
>PLHN01000176.1 GCA_003139975.1 Acidobacteriaceae bacterium | reverse complement strand
ACGCGGAATTACATTGAGTGGCTCGCCATCCTGCCGTGGAACAAGACGTCGGGCGTGGAGATCGAGATTCCGAAGGCAAAGGAAATTCTCGATGCCGACCACTACGATTTGCAGAAGGTAAAGGACCGCATTCTCGACTATCTTTCCGTGCGGCGGTTGAAGCCGAATATGAAGGGGCCGATCCTGTGCTTCGTGGGGCCTCCGGGCGTGGGCAAGACTTCGCTGGGAAAATCGATTGCGCGCGCGCTGGGACGCAAGTTCACGCGGCTGTCGCTGGGCGGCGTGCATGATGAAGCCGAAATCCGCGGCCACCGGCGTACGTACATTGGCGCGTTGCCGGGACAGATTATCCAGGGCATCCGGCGCGCGGAGACGAAAGACCCGGTGTTCATGCTGGACGAAATCGACAAGGTGGGGCGCGACTTCCGGGGCGATCCGGCGTCGGCTTTGCTCGAGGCGCTCGATCCGGAGCAGAACGCGACCTTCCGCGACAACTATCTGGACGTGACGTTCGACCTCTCGAAGGTGCTGTTCATTACTACGGCCAACATGCTCGATCCGATTGCCGAGCCACTGCGCGACCGCATGGAGATTATCGAACTGCAGGGCTACACCGAAGAAGAGAAGATTCACATTGCGTTTCAATATCTGATTCCGCGGCAGATTGAAGAGAACGGCATCACCAGGGAGCAGATCGAATTTCCCGAAGAGACGGTCAGTTATGTGATCCGGCACTACACGCGGGAAGCGGGCGTGCGCAACCTGGAGCGGACGATCGGAACGATCTGCCGCAAGCAGGCACGGCGGCTGGCGGAAGGGAAGACGGAAAAGCTGGTCGTCACGAAAGAGACCGTGCAGGAGTTCCTGGGCGGGATCAAGATTCGCAGCGAAGGCGAAATTGCCGAGCGCACCAAGCGGCCGGGTGTGGTGGTCGGGCTGGCGTGGACTCCGTCGGGCGGCGACGTGCTGTTTGTCGAAGCCAACCAGATGAAAGGCAAGGGCGGGCTCACGATCACCGGGCAGATTCAGGACGTGATGCGCGAGTCGATGCAGGCCGGGTTGAGCTGGGTGCGTTCGAATGCGAAGCAATTGGGAGTGGACGAAGAATTCTTCGCCAATCACGACATTCACATTCACGTCCCGGCGGGCGCCATTCCGAAGGATGGGCCATCGGCGGGCGTCACCATTGTGACAGCGCTGGTGTCGCTGCTGACGGGCAAGCAGGTGCGGCCGCTGACGGCGATGACCGGCGAGATCACGCTGAGCGGAAACGTGCTGCCGGTGGGCGGGATCAAGGAAAAAGTGCTGGCGGCCAAGCGGGCCGGCGTGCATGACGTGATTCTTCCGGCAGACAACAAGACGAATGTAGACGAAGATCTGACTCCCGAACAGTTGCAGGGATTGTCGACGCACTACGTGAAGACCATCGACGAGGTCCTGGAGTTCGCGCTGCCGTCGTCCCCGCGCGAGGAGCGGCAGGATGCGGAGGAACGAGAGAAGGTGCTTAGCACGTAAGCGAATTGCAGAGTTAGAGCTAGGCTGGCTTTCTTGCGAAAGCCGGCTTTTTTGCGCAATGGCTTGCTGGCGCGATCGGGCAGGATCGCGTAGGCACGCATGCAGGCCTCAGCGCCCTCCGTGTACCGTAGTGGTTAGCGCCCTTTGGCGGCACTAGATCGCTTGCTGGGAATGCAAGCCCTCAGAGGATGTTCACGCCACAGCTGTTCTCGAACTCCGCAGCCGCCGGTAGAGTTGCAGATAATCGTCCACCATACGTCGCGCCGTGAAGCGTTCGCGGGCCCGGTTGTAGGCCCGCGTTCCATACAGCCGCACCATCTCGCGATCCTGGTCAAGCTGCTGGAGCACTTCCGCCAGACTCTCGCCGTCGTTGCGCTCGAAGTACAAAGCCGCGTCGCCCCAAAGCTCGCGATACACGGGCGTGTCGTTTGCCACTAGCGCACAGCGCGAAAACGCCGCCTCCACCGACGCCAGTCCCGTCGGATCGTACCGGGCCGTCGCGGCAAACACTGGCGACTTGCTATACAAGTTGCGCAGTTGCGATTCCGTCTGTGCCCCCTTCACCGATACCTCGTGTTCGCCCGTCGAAACCCGCACATCGGCGCGGATCGGCACGGCAGGCGCTGGAATCGGGTTATCCGCGCCCACAATGCACACCGGTTGCCGGTGCGAGTGCTGCGTCAGCAGCGACACCTGTTTACCCGTGTCCCACAGCCGCCCGATCGCCAGTACCAATTCTTCCTTCGCCACAAATGGATTGAAGTAGATTGGATTCCGTCCCGGCGAAACGACGTGCCCCGCAAAAATATCGCCATAGGCGAAGCGCAGCGTGTCGAGCATCCAGCGGGTGCTCACGGTCACAGCATTCGCCCGCTTCAGTCCGGCGACTACAGTTTCGCGATACCAATCCAGCCAAGCCGACGGCGCCGGTGTTTTTCCATGGATGGTGAGCCACCATGTCAGCACGTCGCCGTGCGCCGTCACCACGCGCGGCATGGGCACCGGCAACGCCCCAAAGCTGAGTTGGTTCAGATGCAGCACGTCCGGCCGCGTGTCCCGCACGATCTCGCACAAATATTCCCGGGCGGCCTCGAAGTCCTGCTCGCCTTCCTCCATCCAGTCGAGGCGAAACGCGGTGGGGTGATATTCCAGTCCGTGCAGGTTCTGCATCCAGGCGGTTTGATCGGGCAGCGGAATCTCGCCGAAGCTCACGAGCGTCACCTGCGCGCCCTGCGTCACCAGTCCCGTCACCAGTTCGCGGGCGTAGGTCCACACTCCGCTGAACGTGTCTGCTGTTACCAGAACGCGCACAGAACCCCCTGGGGAAGCGGCCTAAGTACGGCCAGTTAGTTCCTAGTTTGTAGTTTAGGGTTACATGTGTGCCGGAGAAAAGAGTTTTTTTAACTCTTTTGGGTGATTTTCGCTGGTTTCTTACTTCTCTGGATCAGTTCTTTTCGCCTTTGTCCGCTTTCCGTGGCCTTTTGGGAGGTCGTCGGACTCCTTAAAATACATACCCGGAGGCCTCCTCGCAGGCGTGCTCCGGATCTGGCGCGTCTCGCTCGTCGGCGAGGTTCGTCCGCCACGAGAAGTTTGTTAGCATCGAGGCGAGGGATGAACATGATGAATGGGCTTGGTGGTAGAACACGCGGGTTTGCGTCGCGAAGCTGGCTCGGAATCCTCCTGGGTTTGGCGATTGCCATGTTCGTTTGCTTGCCTGCGGCTGTGCGTGGGCAGAATCACAAGGCATCGGCAGCAGTGAACTTGGGCGCAAACTCCGCAGATGTCGCGCGCGGCAAGTACCTGGTGGAATCCGTAGCCATGTGCGGGCAATGCCACACTCCGCGGGATGCGAACGGCGTTGTCCAACGAAGCAAATGGCTGGAAGGAGCAGCGGTGCCGTGGATGCCGGCGCAGCCGCAATCGAACTGGCCTCTGCTCGCTCCGCGCATTGGGGGAACTCCCCCCGCAAGCGATGCCGACATGATCAAGCTGCTGACGACGGGGATCTGGACCAACGGCGAACCGCTGCGCTTTCCGATGGAGCCATTTCGCATGAGCGAAACCGATGCGCGCTCCGTGATTGCTTACCTCAAGACTCCGAGCGCTTGGAAGTAAGACTTTGAGCCTCGGGCCACGAGCCGCGAGGCAGGAACGGGAACCGGAGTTGGTTCGGGACTCGAGGCTCGCGACTCGTTGCTTCTTCTAGGTTGAATCCGACCAGCGCGACTCCATGAACCACGGATGATCGGGGATGTGGCGATCGCCGCGAGCGTGGCGATGGTCGCGAACGTCGCTTCCTTCCGCAATCTGCCGGTGTTCGGGCACAAACACCTTCGGCGTGACCAGAATCCGCATGGTCCAGAGGAGATCGTCGAGCGAGGTGCCGAAGCCAAAGTGCGCGTCGACGAACTCCAGTTCCGTCGAAGGAATCTCCGTACGCCCGGAGATGAGAACGACTGGAAGGTCGGGCATCAGGAACTTGACTTCGCGCGCGAGCCGCGCGCCGCTCATAACCGGCATTTCGTAGTCGAGCAGAGCTAGATCAAAACTACAGTGGCGGCTAAGCGCGAGAGCCTCGGCCGGATCGTTCTTGGCGATAACGCGGAAACCACATTGCTCGAGAACTCCGGCGAGCAGGCGGCTGGATCTGGGGTTGTCGTCTACATAAAGGACGGTAGTTCGGGAATCCATCTACAACCTCCTATCGTTTTGTCGGGAAACTCGCGGCAGAACGGGCCCCGCATTGTTAGAAGAACGAACGATACCCCGCAGGTTGCGGGAATTTGGGTAGAGTTTTGTAAACGCCGAAATGAGAAGGGCATGGGGCGAATTTCACCGCTGATACTAAGCACTCGGAACGATATTCGCGACGAGTGCGAAGTTCGAGATGACGATGAGGCTTACCCTTNNCCTTTGACGGACGCGGCCGTGTCAATCTGCCTACGCAGATTCTGAACGGATTCGCTGATGGAGGCCAGCTTCTCTGTGGCGGCGGGCGGGAGGTTTGGAATTTCCAAGGCGAGCCCGCAGTCGAGCAGAAGCGTGGTGAGCGCCTCATTCAGATTGCCGTACAGTGAGCGCGCCGCCGCGGCCCGGACGGCAGAGTCGTTGCGCTCGCAGCGCTTTAGGACAAACTGGACCTCGCGGACGAGGCTATCGATTCCGGTGAGCGCCAAGTTGATGTCGAGAGAAACGGCATCGCCAAGTTGGGCAAGGGCAATCTCGTATTCGTACGGTTCGGCTTCGATGAGATGGTGATCAAAAATGGTGGCCGTGTAAGAGTCGGCGCGGAGATGGGTGCTGGCTTCGAGAAGGCTCTGGGCAATGACGACCGACTCTCCCGTAGCGTCCTCTAGGCAGGCGGCGCAGTCAGGGGCACGTTGGGCCGGAGTGACGAGCAGTATCACGATTTAAAGGGAGCAACTTTGCAGCCATAGGTTTGTGGATCGCAGGAACGACGGGACGTATCGAATGCAGGCTTGGCACTGATCTAAGATTTTCGATCCGCGTCACAAATTTTGTTCATTTCTTTCCACAACCATCTCTGGCATAATTGATCGTGCACC
>PLHN01000332.1 GCA_003139975.1 Acidobacteriaceae bacterium | reverse complement strand
AAGGTTTCAGAGTTTCAACGTTTCAGAGTGGCACCAGCGCTGTGGCAGGCCCGGCGTCAGCCTCATGCCCAAACATCGGCCGTCGCGTGTCCTTGAAACCTTGAAACTTTGCAACCTTGAAACCTTACTTCTTTATTTCCCTACCCAGTACAGGTCCAACTTCTGCGCTGGGATGCTCGTTAAGTATGATACTCGGCGCCCGGGGACGAGTTGGGCAACTTGGGATTGCGAACCTTGCATGGCAACTACGACATGGGCCGGGGCCGGGATATCTCCATTTTCATAGGATTGCGTCGCGCGATTGAGATAAAACTCGAGTCCGTATTGCTCGATGCGGTTGATGTGATAAAGAGCGACGGGCACTGCTTCGCTCGAGAAGCCACGAATCGTCTCGGCAACAGGATGCGCGGATTGCGTGGCATCGATCGCCGGCGCAGCGAAGCGAATCACCGCTGCGACGCTGACGATGACAGCGATCATGGTCGCGGAACGCAGCAGCCGCGGTCCGGCGCTGGTGACGAGCGCAATCGTGATGGCGAGCGCGATCACCAGGGCGATTGACGCGGCAACGTAGGTCCATGGACCCGGCGCGAGATGGTGGGTTACTGCGATGGAAGCCGCCTCGAGCGCACCAAAGACCAGCAGCCCGCAAAGAATGCCGTGCGCGGCGGCGAGCGGCCGCGAAAGGCGGATTTCTTTTTCCCGCCGCGCCGACAGATACTCAGTTACGAGCAAGGCCGCCGCCGGAACTGCGGGCAAGATATATCCGGGAAGCTTCGATCGCGACGCGCTGAAGAAGAGGACGGGGACGAGCATCCAGATCAGAAGAAACAGCGCCCAGGAGTCCTCGGGGCTGGAAAATGCTTCCCACCCTTCGCTCCACATTTGCCGCGCGCGCTCGACAAGGGCTGCAATCAGCCAGATCGTCCACGGCATCACCGCGAGTAAGAACACGGGCAGAAAGAACCAGAAAGGTTCGGGATGGTGATAAACATTGGTCGAGAAGCGCGCCAGATTGTGCTCGAGAATGAAGAAGCGGAAAAATTCGGGGTTGCGTATCTGGACCGCGACATACCACGGCAGGGCAACGATAAGGAACAAAAGGATTCCGGGCAGCCAGAGCGAATTAAGAACGATGTGCCGGTCGCGTTTCGCGGCAGCGAAAATCACTACGATCACGGCCGCCAATGCGGGTGCGACCGGTCCTTTGGCCAATGTTCCGAGGGCAAGGAATAGATAAAAGATGGCCAGCGCGGCGCGCTGCCTGCATTCGTACCATGCGTACCACGCGAGCAATGCGATCGTGAACGTTGCGGCCAAGGGCATATCCGTGGCGGCTGCGTGCGCAAATCCGATGACGCCGGCGCAACTGGCGGTGATGAGCGCTCCATCGAGTTCGGTCCCGGGGCGAAGCCGGCGCAGGAAGAGGTATATGGCTGCGATCATGAGTGTGGCATCGATGGCGCCGGGAAAACGGGCGGTCTGCTCGTTGACGGCGTCGGTGGCGGGCAAGAATGCCCGCCCCACACGGAATGCCCGCCCCACACGATAGGTCAGCATTGCCTGCCAGTAATAAAGAGGAGGCTTCTCCAGCCAGGGCTTGCCATTAAGTACCGGCGTGACCCATTCGGAGCGGTCGAGCATTTCGCGTGCGATTTGCGCGTAGCGCGGTTCGTCGGCTCCCAGCAAGCCGAACGCGCCCAACCCGTAGAAAAACAGGAATCCGCAGAAGGCGACAAGCAGCAGGAGTGCAGTGCGGATTTGCAGATTGCTGCCTTTCACATTCACGCGCCCGAGTATCTCATGATTAATCGGAACTCAAGACTACGGGTTCGGCTCGCAGGCGCTCCACGACGCGCGTAACGGCGATTGCAAGCGGGCCCTCGAGCGAGCATCCGCTGGCGCATTTGTGGCCACCGCCCCCAAAGTGCTCGGCCACCGCGGAAACGTTGACCGCGCCTTTGCTGCGCAAGCTGACGCGATAGCGCCGGTCCGGCAGTTCGCGAAAGAAAACGGCGACCTGCACATCGCCCATCGAAAGCGCGTAGTTCACCAGGCCTTCGCAATCTTCTTCGCGCGCGCCAAAGCGCTCCATCTGCTCCTGCGTCACCCAAATCCAGGCGAGCGGACCTTCGCGATGCAGGTTGGAAAGCGCGGCGCCGAGCAACCGCATCTTGGCCGTCGAGTGCCCGAAATAAATCTGCCGCGCACACTGCGCAGGATTAGCTCCGGCGAGCACCAGTTCGCGGGCCACGGTGAAGGTGTGCTCATCGGTTCCCTCGAACATGAACGAGCCGGTATCGGTCATGAGCGCCGTGTAGAGGCACGTTGCAATATCGCGGTCTACGGGCACGCAGGCCAGCCGCGCCAGACGATACACGAGCTCGGCGGTCGCCATCACCGAGGAATCAATCCAATTGATGTGCGCGAAATTGCGTCCGCTGACGTGGTGATCGATGTTGATGAGAAAGCACTGGTCCAGGCCAGCGAGCGCGGCACGCCGTATGCCGTCGCATTCCAGCAGGATGACGGCATCGTTGGGCGGAACGGACTCGGCTCGAATTGCGCGATCGGCGAAAGGCAGCCCCTGATAGATGCGCGGCACGCCGTCGTACATCACAACTTCGGCATCCTTGCCCATGACGCGCAGAATCTCTCCGCAGGCAAGGGCCGAGCCGATGCCATCGCCATCAGGCCGGGCATGGGACGTCACCACAAAGCGGTGACGCTCGCGAATCGCTTGTAGAACGCGGTCAAGCATAAGAAGCCGTCAGCTATCAGCCGTCAGGTAAAGCTCAAGATTGCGGCAGCCGCTTGCTTAATCGGCGCCACCTTCGGCCGGTCGGAATCCGGTTTCCCTGATGGCTGATGGCTGATGGCTACTTTTTGTTACGTTTTTTCGCGCGTGCCAGTAGCTCTTCCACGCGACTTTCCAACTGATCGGAACGGTCGATCTGAAAAAACAGTTCCGGGGGCTTGCGCAATTTCAGGCGCGCAGCGAGTTCGTGCCGCACAAAATTCTTGGCCGCGTTCAGGCCTTCCAGTGTGCGATCGGCCTCGGCATCGTCGCCGGCCACAGTAACCAGCACGTGGGCGGAGCGGCCATCTTCGGCCATATGAACGCAAGAAACGCTGGCCAGGCCAATGCGCGGATCGGCCAACTCGCCTTCGAGGATGGTCTCAATCTCCTCGCGCAGAGCTTCGCTCAACCGCTGTCGATGGTGCTTTAGGCCCCGGCGTTCCATAGAAGGACAGAGAAAACCGCTCAGGATAACAGAAAAACAGGTCTCAGGTGGCAGGTCTCAGGAAAAGCCCCTGATCCCAGTCAGCAATGTGAGGTTTCCAGACCGGACGCCTGAGACCTTCTTTACAGGAATTCGATGAACGAGTCTGTGACGTCCGCGCCGTGGTTATTGGCGATGCGGGTAGCTGCGCGCTCCACGTTTTTCAATAGGCCTTCAAGATAGTCGCGCGAGTGCGAGACGGCGACCACGCCGATGGTGGCCTGGTTCCACAGGTTGGAAGGATCGAGCTCGGCGACCGACACATTGAACGACGCGCGCAGCCTGTCTTTGATGCTGCGCACGACCTGGCGCTTGTCTTTCAGCGAGTGCGCCGCTTCGATGCGGAGTTCGAGCGTGAGGGAGGCGATCATAGCCACCCATGTTAGCCGCGCGGAGTGGAGAAAGAATACAGCCCACATTGCAACAGGTCTCAGGTGTCAGGTCTTAGGTCTCAGGAAAAGCTTCGGTATAGGCCTTTCGGATAAGAATTGAGGTGCGGCCAAGCAGGGAACCATGCAGCCCCCAGCAGCGGAAGAACAGGGTCTCACGTGGCGACGGAAAAGCTGCCCTTCTGGGCCGCGTAACTCTCTATGAATCATTATGAATCATGGGCCTTTAGCCCCGACGCGACTGTCTAGTTCGAGGAACCTCTCGCCGCAAACTGTCCACCCCACGAGCCTTTTTCCCCAAAATGTGCTATACAGGTAGACGCTAAGTTTGACTCACAGTGAGTTGCAGGACCGGTACCGCCAACCAGCGTCACCTCCTCTACCAGCGGCGAATCTTCTCAGCACATTTCAATCGGCAGCACAGAATAGGAACATCCAACATGGCAGAACAAGGAACAGTGAAGTGGTTTAACGACGCCAAAGGCTACGGCTTTATCAGCCGTCAAAATGGCGAAGACGTTTTCGTGCATTTCTCCGCCATTCAAGCAGGAGGCTTCAAGAGCCTGCAAGAAGGNNCGTGACCAAAGGCCCCAAGGGCTTGCAAGCGGAGAACGTCACTCCGGTATAGCCCGCGAAAACCGTCTCTGGAAGACGATCTCCGGAAAACGATTTCTAGCAAAAACAAAGTGCCCGAGATTCGCGAGAATCCCGGGCATTTTTGCGGGTGGAATTGCTGAGCAACACCTGACAACTAATGAGGGCGAGGCCGAATCTGCTTTCTACGTAAGATGATGGAAGTGAAGATGCCATGCACAGCTTAATGGAGAAGAAGCGTCAGGAGTTGGAGCGGGTCTGCCTCCGCTGGGTGCATCGTATGGACCTTTTCGGGATCCGCGGCCCGGCCCGTAGGCCGCATCCCCACCCTAAATTTCGCACAGAACGCAAAATCTAGAATGGGCCACCCTCCTGAGACCTGATGCTAGATCGGGGTCGATCCCTTGAACAGCCAGAT
>PLHN01000395.1 GCA_003139975.1 Acidobacteriaceae bacterium | reverse complement strand
AGGCGTGAGGGATCGGAGCCAACTGCATCAACCATTCAGAACACATCCTCGGCGCGGTTCCATCTGGAAAATGCGGGCGCCTGTTTCGTATGGGTGGAGAGATTCAACCGAACGAAGATAGCAGATTGGAGACGATCCCGGGCTGAGAATGTGAGATGGAATTTAATTGGGCCAGCGCGCGGGTAGATCACCCGATCGCGCGATGACCCGCTCACCCTATGGCTACATCTTCTCGGTTTTTCCGCGGTACTTTACGGTTCCGTTGTTGTCATTCTGGCGCGTTACGTCGTCGTTCGTATAGGCATGACCAGCTTTGCGCACGCCTTTGCCTGCGCTTGCGGCGACAACGTCGGCGGTGTATTCGGAGCCCGTAAAGTACATCCATCCCTCGTGCCCTTCCTTGCGCGGGCCCCGCTCATGCATGCCGGTCTCTTGCGGCATCGCATGCCGCATGGCATGCATCTCGCGTCCGACGGGTTCGGGCAAAAGATTGACTTCGGGTGTGGTCAACGGCGCGCCGCCCTGATACCACACGGCCGTGGTGTAGTCCGAACTGGTAGACCCTTCAATCTGAGAAAGGGTCGCATTGGTGGCACCGGCCACGAGACCAGTGGTGGCGTTACTCGCGCCTACCGGATTCGGGGACACGGTTTGGAAGGAAATCATTGGGGTCGTGACCAGAGGGGCATAGGGACCGAATCCCCAGTACCCAGGGCCATACGGGCCGGGAAAGGGTTGTTGGCCGAACGCCGCAACTGCAATTACGAGTACCGCACACAGAACCAAATAGGGTCGCATACTGCCTCCACAGGGGAACTGCCTGTATCGATTTAGATGCAGTTTGCGTGCCAGTCCACCGAAGCGCGCTCAGGGCAAATGCTGGGCGATTTCCCGGCGCTCTCGGCTAAAGCGCTGAGTTGCGCAGCGGGCTGGACTCGGGACTGGTGAAAACTACTGCGCACATCCTGCAATAGGCTGACGCGATTCAGGGCTGAGAAGCCACAGGCAGTTGCTGTCACGGACGTGCATTAGTCATCTCGTGCCGATCGCACTAGGGCCCAATATAGCGCGCGTAAAGACTGCGGGCGATCGCGGTATCAGTCGTTCCCTTAATGATGGCCCGCCCATCGGGAAAGAGCGTAATCTCATATGGCTCGCGGAAAAACTTAAGCACAAAGTCGTTGTGCCGGACGCTGCCGAGGGGTTGCAAGCGAGCGCTGATTTCGGCGAAATCAACCGGCCGCTGGCGCTCGTGGATCTGGACGGAATTCCGTCCGCATAGGGTGATGTGGGGCCGGCCTTCGCCCGCCAGGTGAACAAATTCGCGCGCACAGCAGACGCGGCATCCGGCGCGCGGAGAGCCGGCCTGCACCTCCGCCTGCTCGTTCGACCAGACATCCCACGAAAGCAGAGTGCGTCGAAGATTGGACCGGGCGCCAACCAGCAACTTCAGGGCCTCGGTTGCCGCTAGCGATGCCACCAGCCCAACCGCAGAATTCAGGATGCCCGCGGTCTCGCAGGTTTCCTGTGCGCCCCGCGGAGACTCGGGGAAAATGCAGGCAAGGCAGGCAGTTTCGCCGGGCAGGATATTCATGGTCACCCCGTAACTACCGACAGCAGCAGCATAGATCCAGGGCACGGAATTCTTGACCGCGTAGTCGTTGATCAGATAACGCGTCTCGAAATTGTCCGTGCCATCGAGAATCAAATCGGCCGTGCCAAGCAGGGAATCGACATTTTGAGGCGTTAGATCGGCGACCTGGGGGTCAAGCGAGATCCCTGAGTTGAAGCGGACAATCTGCCGCGCCGCCGCAATCGCCTTGGGCATAGACTGACGGGCATCGTCCTCATCGAACAACGACTGCCGCTGCAGGTTGCTCGCTTCAACGTAATCCCGATCGAGAATCCGCAGCGTGCCAATACCCGCGCGCGCCAGCCAAGAAGCCAGAACCGAACCGGTCGCACCGCATCCCACCACGACGACGCGCGTCCGAGCGAGTCTCTGCTGTCCTTCCTCGCCGATCTCCTTAAACAGGACCTGCCGCGAGTAGCGCTCTTCCAGTTCGCGGGCCCTTGTCGCCACGCTAGTCAGTTCCAAGGCGATTACCTTTCTTCAGCTTTCTACCAAGTATTATAGGTTCCGGTTGCAAAACTCTTCCTAGCGAGCAACGTGTGCTTTTGCGCGGTTCATCAAAACAAAAAGGCGTCTCGATCAACGAGCACAATGTAGAAGAGGGAAATTTGCGGCTAAAGCGTGCGGCGCCTTTCATGTGCCTGATGCTCGTTTCGGCCTTGGTGCTCGCCGCCTCAAGCCGGGCCGAGCCCGTGCCGCAATCCGCGCCGCAGTCCGAGCAATCTGCATCGCAGTTCGGAGCGATTGTCCCCTACCTTGGCCTGACCATCGACGCAATAGAGTTTCCCGGCGTTGCACCGGACGAAGCTGCCGCATTGACCGCGCTGACGCCGCTCAAAATCGGACAGACGCTGACCCGCGACGGCCTGCACGATGCGATGAAGGCGTTATTTGCCAGCGGTCGCTTCTCCGACATTCAGGCGGAGGCGGATCGCGCCGAGACTGCCGGCGTGCGCATCCGCTTCCTGACGGCTGCGAATTTTTTCGTGGGCATTGTGACGGCCAATGGCGTCTCCAGCAATCCTTCGCAGAACCAACTCGTGAGTGCCACCCGCCTGCAATTGGGCGAGCTCTACGCGCAAGAGAAAGTTGACCGCGCCCTGGCAGGCATTCAGCGCGTGCTCGAAGAGAATGGCTTCCACCGGGCAAAAATAAAGATCTCAGAAACGCGCGACGAGCGGGAGCACCAGATCGACATCACGTTTCACGTGACGCCTGGGCCGCGTGCGGTCGTGGGAGAAGTCATCGTAGATGGTGACTCCAGCTATTCCATCGAGGAGATTACGGATATTGCGAAGCTGCACTCGGCTGACCCAGTCATTTCAAGCCGCGTTACGCGCGCGCTGCAGAGGATCCGGTCGCGCTATCAGAAGCAGGATCGTCTTCTAGCGCAAGTTTCGCTGAAGGACCGCACCTACCATCCTGCCCGCAACACCGTAGATTACACCTTCCAGATCGACCGAGGGCCGGTCGTGGAAGTAACAACCGGGGGCTTCAAACTGAGCCGGGCCACACTCCGGAGGCTGGTGCCGATTTATGAGGAGGGTGCGGTTGACGACGATCTGCTGAACGAAGGTCGCCGCAACATCGAGAATCACATGCAGGCTCTGGGCTACTTCGAGGCCAAAGCCGCGGCAAGCGAACACAGCGTGCAGGGGGGCAAAACCCTGCAAGTTCTTTACGCCATCGATCCCGGAGACCGCCACAAACTCGCCGCGATTCGAATCTCGGGAAATGTGTATTTTCCCGAGGAACTGATTCGACGCCGCATGGTGGAAGAGACCGCCGGCAAGATTTTGAGTCACGGTCGCTACAGTGATGCCCTGCTCGATGAAGACGTGCGCAATATCAAAGGTATGTACCAAGCCAGCGGCTTTCGGCAAGCAGAAGTGACTGGCAAGTTGCTACCAAAATATCATGGCGATCCTTCGCTGCTGGCGATTCAAATCGAGATCAAGGAGGGTCCACAGACTCGCGTGGCATGGGTACGGGTGGAAGGCAGTTACACGCTTCCGCAGGAGCAACTTCCCGAAATCTCCACGGCAGAAGGACAGGGTTTTGACGAGCCGAGCCTCGCGGACGATCGCGACGCAATTCTCGGAAAGTATTTCGACAACGGCTTCCCGAATGCCGCGGTGGACGTTTCCTACGTCACAGTTCCACCCGGCCCGGATGGGTTGCCGCGAGTCGGCGTGACATTCACCATACGTGAAGGTGAGCAGTTCTTCGTGAACGAGGTTTATATGAATGGACTGCATTACACACGAGCGGGCGTCGCCCGACGCGCGCTACGGGTGCACTCCGGAGAGCCTCTGAGCCAACAGAATATGCTCGAGAGTCAGCGCCGTTTGTACGACCTCGGGCTCTTTAGCGAAGTGGACACGGCCATCCAGAATCCCGAAGGCACCGAGTCGCGGAAGAACGTGCTCATCACCGCGCGCGAGGCCAAGCGCTACACCTTCGATTATGGCGGCGGGATTGAGTTCCAGACGGGACAGCCGGCCGTGGGCACAAACCAGCCGTTGGGACAGACGGGCGTGAGTCCACGGGTATTGTTGGGCGTGAACCGCATCAATTTCGGTGGCCGCGACCAGACGCTTACACTCAAGGGCAATTACGGCCGCCTGCAAAAAAGAGCGCTCGCCAGCTTCGATGTTCCAAAACTGTTGAACCGCGACAACTTGCACTTCACGGCCAGTGTGTTTTACGACAACACGATCGACGTCTCGACTTTCACTTCTCAGCGTCTGGAGGGTACGTTGCGGAACCTGTCAGTGCTCTACCGCCAGGGAGATCGCGACCTCACCACATTCTCCTACGGATTCAGCTACCGCCGCGTCAAAGCTTCGAACATTGAGGTATCCGCCAACCTCATCCCATTGCTCTCGACTCCAACCCGCGTCGGTTCTCCGAACTTTACTTATATCCGCAATCGTCGCGATAACGACCTCGAGACCTCCCGGGGAAGCTATACCAGCGTCGAAGGAGGTGTCGCGGCCAGCTATTTCGGATCGGAAGCAAATTTCAGCAGGGTTCTCGCGAAGAACTCGACCTATTATTCGTTTGGACTGGACCCCACCACGGGACGAAAATTCGTCTTGGCGCGATCCACAACGGTTGGGGTAGAAAATCCGTTTGGCAGTACGGTGCTTCTCGATCCGACGCAGAGCCTAACGCAAGGCCACGAACTGATCCCTTTGCCCGAACGTTTTTTCAGCGGGGGCGGCAACTCCCATCGCGGCTTCGGGTTAAATCAGGCAGGCCCGCGCGATCCTTTTACCGGATTTCCGGTCGGAGGCAGCGCGGTGTTCCTTAACAATCTGGAGCTCCGGTTTCCCAATCTCACCGTGCCCTATCTGCAGGAAAAGATCGGTTTTTCCGTCTTTCACGATATGGGCAACGTCTTTGCCCGGCCGCAAGAGATGCTTCCCAGCATAGGCCGTTGGCATCAGACTGATCGCCAAGCCTGCCTTCAGCCGCCGACACAAGCCCAGCCGCCGACGCAAGTTTCGCAGTGCAACTACAACTACATTTCGCACGCCATCGGGTTAGGTGTGCGCTACCAAACGCCGATCGGCCCACTAACATTTGACTTCGGATACAATCTGAATCCACCGGCCTTTCCCAGCTATACCAACATAACGATCAACACGGTGAACGGGGCTGAGACCGGCCAATTCGGCGCCCAGCGCGCCGGTCACTTTAACTTTTCATTTAGTGTTGGGCAGTCCTTCTGACGGAATTTCGCATGAAACGTTGGCAACATTGCGCTCTAGCCGTTGTGTTGAGTATGGCGCTCGCGGGCATGTCGCAAGCCGGATCCATTGTGGATCGTGTCGTCCGCAGCGTGAATGGTCACGTGGTCTTGCAAAGCGATTGGGAACAGGAAATCGCTTTCGAGGCGCTCCTTAACGGGCGGCAGCCGGATTCATTCACAACCGCCGAGCGCAATGCCGCGCTCGACCGCCTGATTGATCAAGAGTTGCTCCGCGAGCAGGTGCGTCCGGGCCAGTCGGCTCCCTCTTCGGCGGTTGCCGCTCGCATGGCGGAAGTCCGCAAACTTCTGCCTGATTGCTCCACCGAGGGAGGTTGGCACGCGACTTTACAACGTTACGGCCTTACGCAAAGTGCGCTGGAGCAGCGGCTGAGCGATGAGACTCAACTCATGAAGCTAGTCGAAGATCGCCTGCGCCCCTCCGTTCAAATCGATCAGCATGCCGTCGAAAGCTACTACCACGATCAACTCCTGCCGCAACTTCAGAAAGCAGGGGAGAACGCTAAGCCGCTGACTGAGATGTATAGCCGTATCAAGGCCTTGCTTGCGGAGAAGAAAATGAACGAACTGCTCTCCGGATGGCTTGCCAGTCTGCGCTCAGGCAGCAATATACGTAATCCTGAGCCCGGCCCGGAAGAAGGGAACCGTTGAACGAGCCGCCTCCGCCTCCGGCGCGCCGCCGCATTCTGCGAAAACTGCTCCTGGCTTTTTGTTTGTTCAGCATGCTGGGGTTCGGGCTGCTCGGCTGGTACGTCACTACCGATTCGTTTCAGCAGCGGATGCGGAACCGGGTAGTCGCGGAACTGGAATCGGCTACTGGTGGCCGGGTCGAACTCGGCGAACTGCATACCATCCCGTTCCGCTTGCGCGTGGATGCTCGCAACCTCACGATTCATGGCCGCGAAGCTCCCCGTCAGCAGCCCTTTCTTCAAGTGGAACGCCTCCAAGCCGAGATGAAAATCATCTCGCTGCTCAGCACAACCATTGGCTTGCATTCGCTGGTGCTCGAGCATCCGGTTGTTCACGTGATCGACTATCCGGATGGCACGACGAATCTCCCAGTGCCAGCCGCAAGGTATTCCTCCGACCAGGGGCCGGTCGAGCAACTGATCTCGCTTTCTGTCTCTCGCATTGAGGTTCAAAAGGGTGAGTTGTCGTGGCAGGACCAGAAAGTCCCATTCAACTTTACCGCGCAAGATCTGGCGCTTCTGCTGAATTATTCGCTGCTCCGTCAGCGCTACGAAGCGCGAGTGACAGCCGGCAACATTGACACGCACTGGCAGCAATACCCCGTGTTCGTCTGGAGTGGAGATGCCTCGCTCGTGTTGGCCCGCGGCCGCGCCGATATCAGCAACTTAACCGTGAAGTCAGGAAAGACCGAGTTGCACTTCGCCGGACAATTGTTGGATTTTCACGACCCGAAGATTACCGGCGAATATCACGGCACTGCCGATCTCGCAGAACTCGCAGCAATCTTGCGACAGCCCCAGGTTCGCAAAGGAACCGCGCAGTTCTTCGCCAAGGGCACCTGGAGCATCCGGGATTTCTCAACCGAGGGAATGTTGCAGGCAAAGGACGTCGATTGCTCCACAAGGAAGCTGCTGATGCACAATGGCCGGGCGGAAGCCGCATTCTCCATTACCCCGGCTCGCGTGCGATTTTCCTCCATTAAAGCAAGCCTGATGGGCGGCGATCTGCTCGGCGACGTGGACGTAACGAACTGGCAGAGTTCGCTGGAAGCATCACCCGAGCCAACCAGGCGTCACCTCATCGGCCGCATTGCGCCAGGAAGTCTGCAACGTGGTTCGGTTCACCTCCAAGTTGCAGGATTCCCGTTGACCCCTGCCTTGGGCGTCCTAAGTTCCAAAACTCTTCCGCTGGACAGCCTGAATTTTGTTGCCAATGCCAGTGGAACCGTCGACATGCTTTGGGTCGGTTCCATCCGCGATGCGGAAACGCGCCTGAACCTCGCTTTGTCTCCGCCACAACATCAGGAGCCTAACGAGATTCCTTTGCTCGGCCCAGTCGAAGGTCTGTATCGCGGATCGCGCGATGAACTCGAGGTCAACACCCTCCATCTCGCCACTAACGCGTCGGAAATAACGGCGTCCGGGACCCTGTCTGCGACCTCTTCCGTGCGCTTCACACTGACTTCGCACAACGTCAAGGAGTGGACGCCTCTCATTGAAGCTGCGTACGGATCCTCCCGCTTGCCCTTCGTCGTTCATGGCTGGGTGAGCCTGACCGGAAATGCTACGGGCCGCGTCTCCGCACTCACCTGCAATGGAAATCTGGAAGCCTACGACTTCGAGACGACTATCCCAGCGACCGAAACGACGGTGCCGCACACGATTCACTGGGACGCGCTTTCCACGACCGTGCAGTACTCGCGCAACAGCTTTGCAGCTCGCAACGGATCGCTCATTCACGGCCACACGGTCGCACATTTCGACACGAGTGGCGGGCTCGCTGGCGGCACGCTCGCCGAGAATGCTCCTGTTACTTTGCACTTGGACGTTCTCGACGCCGACGTAGCCGAAGTCGCGCAACTGACCGGAATCAATCGGCCGTTGACCGGTACGCTCGGCTTCTCCATGAATTTATCGGGCACACGCCGCAGTCCGCATGGCGAAGGCCATTTCGAGATCCGCGAAGGATCTGCCTATGGGGTGAGTATTCCGTCGTTCAAAGGTGACCTTCAACTGGCCAACAATGAGTTCGAACTCAGCCATCTCGAGGCGAGAGCTTACAACGCAACACTCTCCGGCCGCGCCACAC
>PLHN01000369.1 GCA_003139975.1 Acidobacteriaceae bacterium | reverse complement strand
ACATGGGATGCGTGCCTCCGGCCCGCGGATATCTCGAGGCGCTGCGTGCGATTACCTCGCGCGACAAAGCCCTGCTGATTTTTGACGAAGTGATGACGGGCTTCCGCCTGGCGTTCGGCGGAGCGCAGGAGTTATTTGCCATCCAGCCCGACCTTACAACCATGGGCAAAATCATCGGCGGCGGTTTGCCCGTGGGAGCCTACGGCGGTGCGAGCGAAATCATGGACCTGGTGGCTCCGCTCGGGCCCGTGTACCAGGCCGGCACGCTGTCGGGAAATCCGCTGGCCATGGCTGCAGGGTACGCAACGCTGCGCTACCTGCGCGAGCACAAAGATGTGTATGCCAAGCTCGACAAACTCAGCGCGGAGGTAGTTGCGGGCGTGGACGCCGTGGCCAAAGATGCTGGTGTCACATTGTGCCACAATCGCGTGGGCTCGATGTTTACCTGGTTCTTCACACCCGGCCCGGTCACAGACTGGACTTCCGCCGCCAAAAGCGACACCGAAGCCTTTGGCCGCTTCTTCCGCAGCATGCTGGAGAACGGGATCTATCTGCCGCCCTCACAGTTTGAAGCGGCCTTCATCGGCGCCGCGCACACCGAGCATGACGTGCAGCAGACGATCGCAGCGGCGAAGCAGGCGTTTGCAACGGTGACAGCGTAGAGAAAGAAATGGTCATCGATCAGCGCATCGGCTGGATGACTGAACGCGGGACGGCGCGGAGGCTATGACTTGGCGCGCCGTTTGCCACCGTGTGAAGATGACTTTCGCTTTACCCGTTTCGCGTCTTTTCCGGCCGATCCCGCCCTCACCGCCCGTTTCTGCGTGCGCCGCGCCCCCGGAACCTTGCCGATTCGAGGATCGCGGGCAATGATGAGCTCGCATGCCCGCAGCGCCGCCTCCTCAAAGTCCGGCGCGTCCGCCGGAAGGACTTGCCACCCTGTTACTTCTTTTCCCAGGACTTGAATCGACCGCATATTCAGAAGCTCGCGGCGAAGACTCGCATGGTGTTCCGCGGTCGTAGCCAACCAAACCCCGTTGTCCTGGGTTCCGTCGTGCTTGTCGCGTAGGATGAGCACAATCTTACTCTCGACATAGACCGCGAGGCACCCGAACATTGGACGAGTCCAAGGCGCGAGCGGAGCGATCGCGTCCAGTACGAACTCATACGGAGGGGCTTTGCGCCGCTTGCCCACGAACAGGGATTCGTCCGAAGGGAGAACGTCGGCTTTGCGGCGAGGTTTCCGCATAAAGACTTAAGACTTATTCAAGTGAGCGTAAACGATAGCGCGCAATTGTCGAAGCGACAGACGAAGCAACCGCCCTGTCTGTCTTCTTACGGAGCGTTTCCCATCGCGCTCGCCGGCAGCTTGAAGTCCACGCCCGCGGCGTCGTTGGCCTTCTCCGTGGCCGCAAGGTCGAGATCGGCCAGTTGGACCTTGCGCGTGTGCTCGTCGTCGAAATCAAACAGGGCGTCGCCTAAGATCGCATAGTTCACGACTGCAGCATGATGGCCGTCCTTATATACCAGCACCGTGGCGGGTTGTGGGGTCACAGGCTCGGGTGGCTCGGCAGCCTGGGCCTGATCCTCGTCAGCGGGAGGTCCGCTGTAAGCGTCGTCGCTGGCGGGCCCGCTCCGGTTGCTCGCTACCTGCCCTGGGCCGTAAGCAAAAGTCGGTTCACCGGCGGCCGTTTCCTCCGGCGTGCCCTCGTTTTCGTCCGGCTCGTACCCAATCGCGTAGGGAATGTAGACGGGCACGGCAACTGGATACAAGGAATCGTCGTCGCTCCGGTGGTGACGGTACTCGGGCGCGAATGGCGGCCTGATTTCGGACGGAACCTGTTGGGGTGTCAGAAAAGGGATTGCGCAACAATTGCCGAGGAAAGGCTGCGCGGCGTTCGCAAATCCATTGGGTCCGAGCGAAGCCAGACCGGCGCGGCCGCTGGACGCGGGGTTGCCAGCAATGCCGACGGGAGTGTATGGAGATGGGCTACCCTGAACCTGCGCAGCAAGAGGCAAACAGGCGAGCGAAAGAGTCAGAAAAAGGCCAAGCTGCAAATAAGGTCGAGTTTTCGCCAGCATGGGCGGTCTCCCGAGCCGCGGTTCGAGCATACTTCGCCCTACCCCATTAGAACTCAATCGCCGGAAAAACCTGCGTAAAAAATGGTCAGGAGGGTGGCACCAAAGTGTCGTACCCGGAAAAATATCGCGATCGAGGGAACCACGGTTCAAGCGGCGGTAAGCGGCGCCCGAACTGACATTTTGCGCAGTTCCAGGATGCGGTGACGGACGTAGCCATCCTCGGTGAGATGCGAAGATGCCACCGCCTTCCGCGTGGAGGCTACCATCTGGTCAAGCGGGCGGCGGTTGGGAAAGTGCGGGTCAAGCTCCCGGCAGAACTCGCACGGACGGCTCGACCGCGTGTCAAATCGTTTCACGACGGCTGGATCAATGTGTTCCACGAAGAGGCTCCTTGTGACGATCTAAGGTTCTTGGCGCACACTGCGGTCTCTGTCTGTAGTCTGATTCAAGCCCGATGGTTGAACAGGAGATTCTACTACAGGGAGCACATCCACAGGGAGCACATCCACAACAGCCCCTGTACTCGTCCCCCTATCGTCCCCCCGCGTCACGGGCGCAATTTTTCCCTTGAAATTAACACAACGTTAACAATTGAAAACGCCGTTCCCTCACGTTGCGCACAACCTCTTGATTTCTGGCATGATGAGGGCCATTCGTTCAAAAAACCATGGCCTGCAGGAGATCGCTTGAATCGTGCTGACGCCAGCTCACGCACCGTGTTTTTCTTCGATGTCGACAACACGCTGGTCGACAACGATCGCATCGCAGAAGACCTGCAGCGGCACTTGCAGAAAAAAGTCGGCTACGAAAGCGCGCAGCGCTATTGGCAGATTTTCGAACAGCTGCGCACTGAGCTCGGATACGCCGACTACCTTGGCGCGCTGCAGCGCTACCGCATCGAAATGCCGCGCGATCCGAAGCTGTTCGAAGTGTCGTATTTCATGGTGAACTATCCCTTTGCCAATCGCCTCTTTCCCGAATCGCTCGATGCGGTCGAACATGCGCGGCGGCTCGGCTTGCCCGTGATCCTCAGTGATGGTGACGTTGTCTTTCAGCCGCGCAAAGTAGACCGTTCCGGCCTTTATGACTCGTTCGAAGGTCACGTCCTTATTTATGTGCACAAGGAATTGGAACTCGCCGATGTCGAGAAGAAGTATCCGGCACAGCATTATGTGATGGTGGACGACAAGGTCCGCATCCTGACGGCAATTAAAAGCCACTGGGGTGGGCGCGTGACCACTGTTTTCCCGCGGCAGGGACACTACGCGCTCGACGCCGCTTTCGTGGCGCAGTTTCCAAAGCCGGACATTACGCTCGCGCGGATTGGCGAGCTGCAGAGTTATTCGCTGGAGCAGATTTTGGCGGCGGCAAAGAAGAAGTAGCGCGAGCGCCTATTCGGTTTTCTCAGTTTCCTCCGGCGCGCCCGCGCGCACCAGTGCTTCCAGTTCGCGAGTCAGGCCGGTGCGCGATTCCTCGGTCAATTCCACAAAGCGGAAGGGCTGAAGACAGCCTTGCGTTGCCCACATGGGGAACATCATCCGTGCACGGCTGCGCATGCTGGTTGTGCCGATGTGGAAAACCAAGGTGACGCCGATGCTCTCGTCGAGCGGGGCCTCTAACGAAAGCAGACCGCCGTTCGTCGAGAGCTGGCTCAGGCGGGCACGAATTTGACGGCCGTTTTCGAGCAATACCAAGGCAAGGATCGAGCCGCCTAGCTTGACCCGTGCTCCCCGTTGCCCTCTTAGCGTGCTGGCAGTTCCTGCCATACTCGTCGCCAGTATCGCACCGTGCGGGCGCGTAGGGCAGATTACCAAAGTCCTCAGCTATGTTTTGGTGCCTGAATTCTTCGTCCCTAGTGGTACGCCCTCCAGAAAAAATACACTGTCATCCCCGTTCCCACCACGATTACAAAGACTCGGATCCATGCCTGCGGCAGTTTTAACGCGTAGTGGGCTCCGAGGTAGCCGCCCAAAATCGCTCCCGCGATCATCACCACGCCTTGCTTCCATACCACCGCTCCGGCAACGACGAAGGTAATGACGGCGACACCGTTGATGATGCCGCCGAGCACGACCTTCAGCGCGTTCATGGCGTGAATATCGGTCATGCCGACGATGGCAAGCATCGCCAGATTCAAGATGCCGACCCCGCCGCCGAAATATCCTCCGTAAACCGCGACCACCAGCTCAAACACCGAAGCGAAGACAAGCGCCGACGTCGAAATGTCGTGAGCCAATCCGCCGTGCGAACGCGCCAATCGTCCGCCAAAGAGAAACAGCAGCGTCGCTCCCAGCATCAGCCAGGGCAGCACGCGCAGGAACGTCTGCGGGGGCGTATGCAGCAGCAGGTAAGCTCCGGCAATTCCGCCAATCAGGCTGGTGACGGCGAGCGGGATCATCACGCGCCGCGACAGGTCGAGGTGCTTGCGATAAGCGCCGGTGCTGGCCGTGACTCCGACCCAGAGCGCGACCGTGTTTGTGGCATTGGCCGCAATCGGAGCAACGCCTGTAAAGAGCAGTGCGGGGAACGCGATGAAACTGCCGCCGCCGGCCACGGCGTTTAGTGCGCCCCCGAGCGCACCCGCGAAAAAAAGAAAGATGATTGTGTGCGGAGCCAAATATCAGGTGTATCACAGCTGCCGTCTGAATTGGAGGCCGATCAGGACCATTCTCCATGCCTGAATCTTTAGTTGACCTATAACGAATCGGCCGCCGTCACCGCCTTTCCATTCAATCACTTCCGCTGTGTGACAGAAGTCATAGCGCGTTGTGACAGGGGCGCCTACGCTGAATCTTCGTCGAGGCAGCACGTCATAATAAGGAAGACGCAGCCAGTAAAGACCGTCATGGCAACGCAAGCGCAAAGCGAAATCATTCCCGAAGTTTCATCGAGCATTTTTGTTCCGCCCAATACGTCCATCGCGGGGCAGCCGAAGCCCGCAGCCACGCCGAAGACGAAACTCATTCGCCGCACCGATCGCGACTACTCCCAGGTCACACGCCGCAGCTTTCAAATCGCGTTTCTGTTGCTGAACGTCTGGCTCGGAGGAATTTTCTATTTCTGGGTTCGCCAGTTTGAGCCGGGCGGTCGACCGGCCTCCTTCGAGCGCCCGGCCGGAGTCGAGGGCTGGCTGCCGATCGC
>PLHN01000184.1 GCA_003139975.1 Acidobacteriaceae bacterium | reverse complement strand
TGGATTCATGTGGACGACATCGTGGGGGCTGTTCATCACGCGATGCAAAACGACTCGCTTTTCGGGCCGGTGAATCTGGTCTCGCCGAACCCGGCACGTAACGCCGAGTTCACGAAGGTGTTGGCGTCGGTGCTGGGACGGCCGGCATTCTTCCCTGTTCCTGGATTTGCGTTGGGGCTGGCATTTGGCCGCGCGGCGGCTGACGAACTATTCCTCGCCAGTCAGCGGGTTGAACCGGGGAAACTGAAAGCCAGCGGGTACGAGTTCCGTTTTGCCGATTTGCGAGGCGCGCTGGAAAACCTGATTTGAGTAAAGACCTGGTTCTAAAGGTATTTTCTTGCCAGGGAAGACACATATGTGTGTGATTCCGATCACATGCCAAGACAGCCCGTTCTGCCAATCTCAATACAGTATGGCGAAGAAGGCAATCGCGGCAGTGCTGTTGGTGGCCATGCTGGCTTGGGCCGAAATGGCCATGGCGCCGATGCTTGCCATGCACGCCGGGCACATGCGCCCGGGGCATGAAATGGCTGCGGACATGCCCGCCGAACACGCCGCACACCATCACGCCGAGCACGCACAGATGGCTGGGCATTCTTGCTGTCCGGGGCTGCACCGGGCAGAACCCGAAGCCGTGCTTGCCCTGACGGCAACCGCTCCAGCCTGTGACGATCCCCATAGTTGCTGCTTCCGGCAGGGGCCGCAAAGCGTCCCGGCACCGGCGAGCGATGTGCAGAAGCTGGCGCGAGAAATGGCGTCCGTCGGCGCGACAACTGTAAGGCTGCTAATCGAAACATCAAGGCGCGCCACCGACAATCAAGTTCTCGCCTTCCGCCCACTTCCAGATGCGTTCGGCATGACCCTCCGCGTTTAGAAGCAACTTCATTCTTGTCTCCCTAACTTCCGCGGCCCGCCGTTCGGCCGCACGACATATCGCACTTATAACTTTGAAAAGGAGATGTTATGAAATTCAGATTGTTTGCCATGATTCTCGCCCTGTCGCTGGTTGGCTGGGCGCAGGACAACCCATCGGCCTCGACACCAAACTCGACCCCTGCACCGGCGAAGAGCTGTTGCCATCACGCGGCAGACGCGAAAGACGGCATGGCATGCTGTCATCATGCCGCCGCGGACGCGAAGGATGCTGGCGACTGCTGCGCCAAAGGCAAGACTGAAATGAAGGACGGCAAGTCCTGCTGTGCAGGCATGGACATGAAAGACGCCAAATCATGCTCGGGCAAAGACATGAAAAAGTGTATGAAGCAGTGCAAGAAAAATGGCGGGTGCACAGATGGAAAGTGTTGCGGAGCGGCCGGCGAGAAGTCCGCTATGAATTGCTGTGGCACGAAGTGCGAGCAGCACGGACACGCCAGTTAACTGAACCATGCGCAACTAACCCGGCGACGCGGACAGCCGCTTCGTCCCCGCTCGCGAAAAGCCCCGGCCTAAACGACCGGGGCATTTTATTGCACGAAAATCCAGCTGGTTACGGCCCCATTCTCGTCAGCGCACTAGCGAATAGAGCCAGCCGATTGGATATGGGTCCGCGTGATGCGATCGTGCCAGCAGAGGGAATCCTGATCGAGGAAACACCAGAGATAGCCGAGACCGGCCGAAATGGCGGATAGAAACGAGGCTAGAACGCGCCAGCGGCGAGTGGAGCGGGTGGCCGGCGACCCGTCAAACTTTGTCAGCCTCAGGCCGGCGGCACGCAGCCCGGGCGTGGAGCCGATATAGACGACGAACAGAAATTGATAGCTCATCCACAGAAGAATGGCCACAGAGCCGGCCACCCCGGCCAGCAACGGAAGCGGGCCACGAACAGGATTGAAGCGGAGAAAGATGGCGGCGAAGGCCGAGAGGGCTGCGGCCAGGATCGCCGCATCCACGCTCGTAGCGAGCAAGCGGCGCGGGATGGAGGCCGCTGGAAGGGGGGACTCGGCGTCGGCGGATCGACCGGCCGCTTCCGATTGAACCGGCTCCATCAGGATTCCACCAAGCGCGGGAGCCGGCGGCACAATTTCAGGGGCTTCGACAATGCGCGGGCGATCAAAGATGCGATCAGCCAACGGACTCGCTTGAGCAATCGGGATGGCGGCTGAACGTGGGAACTCGATGATCTTGGCGGAGGGCTCGGGCAACGGGCCAGGGCGTGGTTCAGCCTGGCATGCGAGTTCGTTTTCTTCCCGATCCGCTTGCCAAGCCTGGCCATGATTCTCAAACAGGGTGGCGGCTGCCGGCGCGGCCTCTTGCGCTAGAGGGCTGCTTGCGTCCGAGCTTGCATTGGCTGTGGAAGCTGCCGCAGCGAGGGGACGAGACCACGGATCCCGGGCATCAAACGGCAGCAGCAGCGAGGGATATCGCGGGGCGCGCGGCTTGCGGCGGGTGCGATAGCGGGCGAGGCGGGCGGCAACTTCGTTGCGCCAGGCATCCGGGTCAGGCGGGGGCGGAGACACCGGCAGACACTCGGGGTGGAAATCCGGTTCGATAGATGCGGGATCGCAGAGGCGCGGGTCGAGTGGAGAATGCCCAGCGCTCGTGGAGTTCATCAATCCGGTCATCTCCAAATCAATCAGCGAAGAAAGCCAGCAACCAGAGCCGGGCTGGGCAGACAACACTAGGACGACAAGAAAGGGCTCGCTTTTGCCTCGCCTGCCGCTCGCGTGCTAAGGTCAACTCGTTCCCGTTGGGAGCGCGCGCTTGCAGACCACCCGCTAATGATCGCCTCTCGAATCTTTATCACGGCTGCCCTGGCCTGTCACCTTGTACTCGTGGGCGAGATAGTAACCAGCCAGACGCCTCCCCCCAAGAGTGAGACAGTGCAGCAGTTGTCCGCCGCGCCGAAGATCCGAGTGGAGGAGGATGTAACGATCCGAGCGGTGGAACAGGAAAAAGAAGGATCGGTTTACCACTTGCGCGGCCGCGCCGAGATTGACTACCGGAACTATACTCTCCGGGCCGACGAAATCACCTACAACGCCGAGACGGGCGACAGCGAACTCGAAGGACACGCTGTGCTGGATGGTGGTCCCTACGATGAGCACGTGGAGTTGAGCCACGGAACTTACAACATTCAAACCGAAGTCGGAAAGTTCTACAGCGTGGTGGGTACGTTGGGGTTCCAGGGAAAGCGGTCGCGCTATGTGCTGACGACGTCGAACCCGTTTGCGTTTACCGGGAAGATCGTGGAAAAGAATGGACCCGCGCACTACCTTGTGAGGCAGGGAACGGTTACGACCTGCGAACTGCCGCGGGCGAAGTGGTTATTCAATGCGCAGCGGATTGTGGTGAATGTGGATAGCACGGCAAAGATTTACAACAGCGACTTCCGGCTGTGGGGGATCCCGGTTTTCTACTTTCCCTATGTAACCCACCCGGTGCAAGTGGAGCGGCAAAGTGGTTTGCTGATACCGAGCGTGGGGAACTCATCGACAAAGGGATATATAGCAGGCGACGCGGTGTATTGGGTGTTCAATCGCAGCACGGACGCAACGGCGGGGGCGGAATACTACTCGAAGCGAGGATGGGCGCAACAGGGAACGTTTCGCATGCGCTCGAGCGAAAACTCGTTCGTATTCTTTACGTATACGGGAGTGGTGGACCGAGGGATAGGAAGCCCAGCGCAAAATCAGGGCGGCGAGGACGCGAGACTGCAGGCTGAGCATCCGTTCGGGGCCTGGCGAGGGGCGGCCGACATCGATTACCTGAGTTCGTTCGTATACAGGGTTGCCTTCACGGAGGTCTACACGCAAGCGATTGATTCGGAGGTGCGGTCGCAGGTCTTCCTCTCCAATACTACGGACGGATTTCATTTCAACGCTTTTGCGGAACGTTACCAGAACTATGACGTGTGCGTGCCAGAGACGGGAACCAACACGGGTTGCCGCAACATTACCTCAACGGAACTGGTGCGCGTGCTGCACATGCCGAGTTTTCTTGCATCGAGCGAAGAGCGGCGGCTGGGAGGGACGCCGCTCTATTGGTCGTTTGAAAGTGCAGCCGAGGCTTTGCAAAGGCGGCAGACGGGATTGTCGTCTGGGTTCGGTGGATTTCGAACCGCGCCATTGGTGGGGCGACTGGATCTGGCACCCACGCTGTCGATGCCTTGGCAGTGGAAAGGATGGTCGTTGCGGCCGGCGCTTACGCTGCGCGATACGTTTTATACGCAGAGGCTGAATGTGCGATTTTCCGGGCAACAGGAAGCTACAGACGATGCGGACCTCAACCGAAAATCGCTCCAGGCATCGCTCGATTTGCGTCCGCCGACGGTGTCGAAGGTTTTCGACCGTCCGTGGCTGGGCAAGAAGTGGAAACACGTGATCGAGTCGCGCGTTCGCTACGACTACGTGACCGGGATCAATAACTTCGCCGATATTGAGCGTTTCGACGCGGCCGACGTGCTTTCCAATACAAATGAAGTGGAATACTCAATCGTTAATCGCCTTTACGCCAAGCGGCTGAACTCAGAGACGGATTGCGATGTGCCCGCTATGAGCACACTTAACATCGGCGGCCCTCCACAAGTGGGCAACGTTCCCTGGGAACTCCCTCCGGCGCCCGACACGCAGGCCTGCGCAGTAGGACCGCGGGAAATTGTCAGTTGGGAAGTTGGGCAGAAGTATTTCTTCGATCCCAC
>PLHN01000131.1 GCA_003139975.1 Acidobacteriaceae bacterium | reverse complement strand
GCAGAAACCGTTACACATGTTGCCAATGTGGCGTTTGCCTCAGGCTCACATTGCGACGATCCATTGGGAAGGCCGGCGCAAAGAGAATACCGGCTGCTGACACAGGCGCTTCCAGAATACGATGGGTATCACGTAAACAGGCAGTGTAATGTCGCTGAGGCCGCTGCGTGCGGCATCAAACGCGTGCGCGTTCTTATGACGCATTACATCCCGTGGATTCACTATCCATGCTCTCTGAGCGCGCAGGAACAACAGGGTTTTGGATCCGACGTAGTTTTCGCCGGACACGTGGAGCCCGACCTTCGCATTGACTGCCTGTCGAGAGTTGTGCGGGCCGGGCTGAGATGCAGGATCTTCGGGGGTGAGGCGCAATGGAGATCGGTGCTTCCCGGTGATGTCTATCGCGTCGTGCGGCCGACCCCCAACGTGAGAGGAACTAATTACCGAAATGCGCTTTGCGCAAGCAAGATCGGGGCCTGCTTCTTCAGCAAATGGAATCGCGATCAGTACACCAATCGATCGTGGGAGATTCCGGCCTGCGGCGTCTTTCTTCTCTCCGAGCGGACTCCTGCCATGCAGGAGTTCTACTCAGAGGGAAAGGAAGCCGACTTTTTCGAGAGCCCCGAGGAGTTTATCGACAAAGTGCAATTCTACTTGCGCAATGAAGCCACAAGAATGAGGATTGCCGCGGCCGGATATGCGCGAGTGATTGCCTCAGGGAACGATATCTATAGCAGGATGAAGCAGTGGCTCGCGGACGTCGCAGAGTGGCGATATGAAAAGGAGCTCGGAGTAACCCGTCAGTAAGTTTGTAAAGAGCGCGCTCTCTAAAGGATTTGACGATCGGTATTGCAACATGGATCTGGAAGTTCAAGGTTATATTCAGGCAATTGAGCGCGGAGCGGATCATCTCCATGTAAGTGAGAGAGCCTAAGTCCGCGAGTGCCTTGCCTTCGTTGAGCCAACATCTTACTCTTCGCGTTCTACTTCGACATGTTAAGCTCGCAACACCGGTTGTCTGTCCTCACTAACTCCATCTCGCGGGTGAACGGTGGAATCTTCGACGCGATGCGCAACCTTACGATGTCGATCGCAGCGGAGAAGCGGTACCTCCCTGTAGTCTTCAGCGCGCGTGATACTTATACAGCAAGTGATGCGGTGCTGTGGAACAACATCGCAACAAATGCTTTTCAGGTCCGCGNNGGAGGTAAGTGACGCGGAGATACTCCATGTCCATGGCATATGGATGTATCCATCGGTCGCGGCCCTCCGCTGGTCGCACGGCAAAAGACCGTATCTCGTGAGCCCACACGGCTTGCTCAGGCCATGGGCGCTGCGCAATTCCCGGTGGAAGAAGCGAATTGCGGCGATGCTTTATGAAAACATGCACCTTCGCCGCGCCGCCTGCCTGCACGCGTTGACTGCGGCCGAAGCCGAGTCATTCCGGGAATACGGACTGAAGAATCCAATCTGCTTGATTCCGAATGGGACGAATCTGCGGCTTAACAGAGTCGGCTCGGAGCCGCGGCAGGGCCGGTCGATTCTCTATCTCGGAAGGTTTCATCCGTCAAAAGGGTTACGGAGCCTGATTGAGGCGTGGCGAGCCGTTTGCGAGGAAGCAGAAGCGGCGGGCTGGCGCCTTAAGCTTGCTGGGTGGGATCAGAATAACCATCGCGCTGAACTGGAGCAGCTCGCAGATCAGCTTCGGATTCGTTCCAGTATTACCTTCCTCGGCCCGCAATTCGATGCGGACAAGGAGCGCTGCCTTGCTGCGGCCTCTGCCTTTATCCTGCCCAGCAAGAGCGAAGGCTTGCCTGTAAGCATCCTCGAAGCGTGGTCATGGCAAATCCCTGTCTTGATGACTCACGAGTGCAATCTTCCCGAGGGCGTTGAGGCGCGAGCTGCAATCACAATGGATCCGGAAGCGGACAGCATTGCAGCAGCTTTGCGCCGCTTATTCTCCTTGACTGACGAGGAACGCGAAGCAATGGGCTTGAATGGCCGAAACCTCGTTGAAAAGCGCTTTCAATGGCAACGAATCGGCGAAACCATGACTGAGGTGTACGACTGGATCCTTGGCTGTGGTCCAAGACCTGAATGCGTTACGGTCTGATTAGACCGGCGTGAAAGATGATTTCTCGTGCGAGTATCACTAAGTAGATTCGGAGTACCGCGCCTTCTGAGGGCGACCCCTCCACGCGCACGAATCATCGTAATCAGTCAATTCTTTGGGCCGGATCAGTCAGCTGTCGGACAGTTTCTCGCTGACTTTGCAAACGCAGCCGCGGTGGCGGGCCATGACGTCCGAGTGATCTGCGGCGCAAGCGAGTACGTCGCGGCCGAAGTCGCGGCGGGCCACAGCAGCCTACGCGAGGATTCCTGGACAGCCGGAGACCGCGAATGCCTTGCGGGACCTGGCAGACTGGACGTCACGTACGTGAGAACCGCAACGTTCTCACAGAACCGAGCGAAGAAACTGCTCTCGTATGCTACGTTCTACGCGGGAGCGATCTGGAAAGCGCTGAGTACTCCGAATCCGGACGTGATCGTGACGCNNTGGGAATACCCGTCGCCGGTTGGACCCTGGGTCTGCTCGATTTCCCTCGGCGCCGCGCGGACGCGTTGATTGCGCTGGGCAATTGCATGAAGGCTCGCCTGTTGCAGCACCAGGTTCCTGAAGATCGAATCGTTGTCGCGGAGAATTGGGCCGACGGGAGGATCATTTCTCCGCTGCCGTTTCCCGCTCCCAAGCCCTTGTGCATCCTGTACTCTGGAAATCTGGGGCTGGCGCATGATGTGGCGACCATTCGCGGAGTGATGGAGCGCCTGGTCGGCCAGCCTGATCTTCTCTTTGTTTTTGCGGGCGGCGGTCTTGAACGCAGAAAACTGATTGACTTTTGCCAGGAGCGCGGAATTACAAATGTCTCCTTCCGAAGTTATGTTCGCCAGCAAGAACTGGGAGCAAGCCTAGCGGAATGCCATGTAGGCCTGGTAACACAAAAGCCCGAGACTCTCGGCGCCGTAGTACCCAGTAAGACTTATGGGTTAATGGCGGCGGGGCGTCCGGTACTCTATATTGGCCCCGCGGCGGCTACGCCTGCCCTTCTTATCCGGCGATTTGATTGCGGCTGGCAATTCGAGTGCGGCGATAAAGCGGGCGTATCAGCGCTACTTATGCGCCTCCTCGATTATCCGGAAGAAATCTGCAGCAAGGGGCGTAACGGTCGAGAGGCATTCCAAGAGAGTTACGATAAGCCCGCGGGAGTGGCCCGAGTGATTCGTGCATTGGGTCTGGAAGCGCCGAATCAGCGCTGAATTCAACTTATCGATTGCCTCCGATTCATCTGTCGTGATGAGCAAGATATTCACGGATGAACCGAAATGACAGAACGAGTATTGGTGACGGGTGCGGACGGATTTGTCGGAAGATATGTCTGTCGCCGACT
>PLHN01000330.1 GCA_003139975.1 Acidobacteriaceae bacterium | reverse complement strand
CGGTGACGCGGTACTCGATGTAGTACGGCGCAGCCACGTTGTCCATCTTTAGTTTGGCTTTGGAGCGCTCCATCTCTTCCTTCAGCGCCCGCAGCACAGGATCTTCCGGCATATTGGCCGCATGGAGTTGCCCGCCGGTTGCGCAGAGGCAGAATGCGAGAAGGGCAGCGGCCACAATCGGACGCGTTAGCTTTGAAAAGAGGGCACCGTGGCCCAAGCACATCGTCAGCGTCATTGGCTGTCACCCTTCTCAGCTCCGTTGATCGTAGGCGGCGGCAGAATAGGCGGGCGCATGTCTCCGTACTTGCGCTTCTGCACTTCGATATCTGCAAACAACATGGCGGGCGCGGCCGCGGATACCGGAACACTGCCCGATTCCGCCCCGCAAACGCCGTTGAACACGCTGGTTCTGTCTCCCGTGGCTTCAATCTGGTTGAGCACCGTGAGCGGCGTACCGACGATGTCGACTCCGCGCACGAGTTCGTCGGGCCGCCCGTCGGCATACACGCGCCACACCATTACCGGCAACACCTGAAACGCCTGCGGAAGCTCGGTCGTAGTCAGCGTGAAGCCTCCCTGAATGTCCTCAAAATACAGGCCGTAGGGTTTGCCCTGTTTTTTAATCTCATCGACAAAGAGCGCCCGCAATTGGGCGTCCGGAATGGTTTTTGACGATGTCACGATCAGGTTGCCCTGGCGCCCAACCGGCATTTTGCCAGTCTGCGCCCGCCCGTGTCCGTTCGAGTTGCTGAAGTTCTTTACCGGCACGCGGCCCATCAAAAAATTCTTGAGTATGCCGTCTTTGACCACTTCCACGCGCGCGGACGGCGTTCCTTCGTCGTCATAGCGGTAGTAACCGGAAAGCTCTGTGCCGCTGAGGGTGCGCAGCGTGGGGTCGTCGGTCACGCTGAGAAATTCGGGCAGTATTTTTTCATCCACCTTTTTTGCGAAGGTCTGCCCCTCCTCGCGCCCGCGCTGGCGCTGCCCTTCCACGCGATGGCCGAGCACTTCGTGAAAGAACACTGCAGCCGCCCGGCCCGACAACAGCGCCGGCCCGCTATACGGTTCGGCAAGCGGAGCCGCGCGCAGCGCGTTCAGATCATCGGCAATTTTCTTGACGCTCGCCTCCACTTCACCTTGCGACGGAAGCTTTGACGGGTCGGAATACTGGTAGGTCTCGACGCGTTCCAGGCGCATGCCGTCGTCGGCCAGTGCCTCGCCTTCAATCACAACCCGGAAAATCACATCGGAGGCAACAACTTTCGTTCCTTCGGTCGTAACCAGATAATTGCGGTCCTTCTCGCCATAGAGATAAACAACCGATTCCTGGATCTGATAACGACGAAAAGCTGCCGAATAACGGCGCGCCAGTTCTTCCCATTCGCTCTGTGTGGGCAGGTCAACCGGCAAGGGTTTTTCTATATAAGAAGACGGCCGCTCGTCGGAAAAGTCGGGTGACTCATCTTCATCTTTCGCGCGCACGGCGTTCTTGGTCTTGACGTTCGTATAAGCCTCGCGGGCTTTGCGATATTCCTCGTAGGTCAGCCGCCACAGAGAACGCGCGAGTGCATCGGAGTCGTCTCGGATCGGAAGCAGCCCAGTCGTAATGCCCGAGCCGCGGTCGCTACCATGAGTATTATCGAGATTTGGATCACCGATCCGCATGGTGACATCGGCCATGCGACGGCGCGAGCGCGCCGCGGTAAGAATCGCGCCTTGCGTGCCAATGACGGACAGCCCTTCACCGTCCGTCACACTATAGCTGGTGAAGTAAGGAGCGGGATCCTGCCGCGCGAGCTCCGTATGCGCGCGATGCAGTTCCTTCTCCATGGTGGCGAGGATCAAATCATCTTGCGACGGCACGCCTGCAGCGGCTGAGTTTCGACCATCCTTGGCGGCTGTTTTCGCGGATCTGGCTCCCGCTCCGGAGTTGCCGGATTTAGCGTTCAGGGATCCGGAGAGAAAAAGGAACACCGACAGCAAGACAACTGAGACTACATGCGGATTTTTCATGCGGAACTGCGAGTTTACAGGACTGCAGGCCACAAAAAAAGCGGCCCCTCGCGGGGCCACCCTTTTAAAGAGGCGAAGTGGGCAGGAGTCAGAGGAATCTCATTTTGGGCGCCGTTTCCGAGGAAGAAACGACAGGTGGATAGTTAAGAACATTGTTGAAGTGTTCGATCAGTTGCGGCCTCTTCGTTGCGAAATGAATTAGCACTTGCTGAACCAAAGCAGTAAATAGGCGGTTCGAGCCAGCGCCAGTCGTGGAACCCATTCAACAGCAATGGGTTAGGGCGAATACTCTAGTCCGTATGGGCCGCTCTCCGCGGCCCGTCAGGTCACCCAAAATGCACAATGCTGCACATTGGCTGAAGGTCTCATACCGCTCCTCAGGAAAACTGTTACGGCCCCGTAAAGCCAACGCGCCCTCTTCCCCGGCGAGCAAGAATTGGAATCTCAATTACAATGGGATGGCGCGCCGGTTGCGGTTCTGACCGCGCGAAACAGGGACAGGCGACCCGAACTGCAATCAACCAGGAGAATTACATGGCTCAAAATCACTACACCAGTAAGGCCAAGCGCAGGCCAAAGAACAGCAAACGCAAGGATTATTCCGCAGCCACCATGGCAAAGGTGCGCAAGCTGGAAGCGGCCGACAAAACCAAGTAGGGGTCTATACCGCGATACTTTCGTCGAATTCAACTTGACAGACCGCTCGGTCGGTTATATTATCTTTGCTCAAGTTTGCTCTTTATTGAGCAGGCTGGAATTTCATGCAGAGTGGCTGAGGGACGAGCCCTAGGACGCCACGGCAACCGGATCGGGATCATATATCCCAACCGCCAGGTGCCAACTCTCGCCCGGTAACGGGGACCATGAGATTCGGGCAAGCGAACTGTTATTCGCACCTCCCGAGCCTCTTTTCCTACCCGGAAAAGGGGTTTTGTAGTAAATGGGGAGATTTTCCCCGGCTCGTCCCACAGTCGCAGAAAGAACGTGCACCATGAGGACGAGCTATGAACTGCGCTGCCGCGAATGCGGCAAGACCTTCGAAAACCAGCCCCGCTCGATCTGCGAAGACTGCTTTTCTCCTCTCGAAATCACCTACGACTACGACACGATCAAGAAGCAGGTTTCGCGCGAGATCTTCGCCTCGCGCGCGCCCAACATCTGGCGCTATCGCGAACTCTTGCCCCTGCCCGCGGAATTTCAACCTTCCCTCCCGGTTGGATTTACACCGCTGGTCAGCGCGCCGCGCCTCGGCGAAAAGATTGGCTCGCGGCGGCTGTGCATCAAGAATGATGCGGTGTGCCTGCCGACTTTGAGCTTCAAAGATCGAGTGGTCGCGGTCGCGCTGGCGAACGCGCGCAGCTTCGCGTTCGACACGGTCGCATGCTCGTCAACGGGCAATCTGGCAAATTCAGTAGCGGCGCAGGCCGCCCGCGAAGGCCTCAAGGCGTGGATATTCATTCCCTCCGATCTCGAGCCCGCGAAAATTCTAGGCACCCAAGTGTTCGGGGCCGAACTGGTACGCATCAACGGCAGCTACGATCACGTGAATCGCTTGTGCTCGCAAATTGCCGACGAGCATCCGTGGGGATTCGTGAACGTGAACCTCCGTCCGTACTACTCCGAGGGCTCAAAGACGGTGGGCTATGAAATCGCCGAGCAACTGGGCTGGCGTCTGCCCGACAACAT
>PLHN01000102.1 GCA_003139975.1 Acidobacteriaceae bacterium | reverse complement strand
GTGAATCGTGGTCCACATGTCGCGTCTGAATGAATGGTATTTCCAGTCATGACCGTCGAACCGGAGATCTCCGTCCCAGGCGACGCCAATCCAGTCTAGCTCGAGGCCCTGAATCTGGAATTCGGTTGCAACGTCTTCCAGGTAATAACTCGAACGAGTGTCATGAGTGTCATTAAGAAACCAGTGGATCGGATTCACGTCGACGCGCACGTCTACCGCATGGGGTTTCAGACGGAGCGCTCCAGAGGACGCGACCAAACCATACGTCTCGGAACCTCGTACGTGCTCGTGGAGCCACCGCTTTGCGCGAGTCAGATCGCGTGTTATTGCGATCGGGTAGTTCGTCGAAATTTCGCTAAGAAGATCCCGCGCAGCATTGCTGTCGCAATCAAGAACGGCCTTCACAAAGGCAGACACCTTTCCCGACCGAAATGCACGCATGGAGGTCGATAGATGCAGGCGCGAATCAGGTATGACACGCTTGTCTCCACGAAACCCCTGGAGCGCATTGCCGGCAGCATATTCTGAGGCAGTTAGGTCCGGCGACACATAGACAACCCAATGTCGGAAAGTTTCGCGCACTGCATCAAGCCATGCCGAGATACCGGCTTCGCCCGTGTGGATTTCCTGACCGCCCCCGACCAGGCAGACGATTACCGCCCAATCATTATGGCGGTTTAAGTACGAAATGAGAAACTCCGATTCCGACTGATTGAAGTTGGGCACGTTCTTGCGTCGCTTCATAAAATCGGCGGTTTTCTGCTTGTCCCAGGCACGCTGCGCCTCGTCGAAGATCACGACGTGATCGTATGGGGCCGCCGACCTTCGGATGCCCTCATCCCTGAAATGATGCACATTCTGGATGAATTGTGCGATCTTCCGCCGAGCGTTGGCTTTGCGTTCCCGGCGGCCAGCACGCGCTAGTTCATCTCGCGTCAGGGCTTCCTGCAGAACAGCTACGAGGGGACCGTTGCCTGAGAGAAACACGGCACGAGCCTCTCCGAAGTTCTGGCGGCGGGTCGCCATGTTCAGTCCAACGAGCGTCTTTCCGGCTCCTGGCACGCCGGTAACAAAGACTATCGCTTTCTCAGCCTTTGCCCGGCTCCTCTCGATGATTTCTTCCACCGCCGCCGAAGTAACCGCGAGGTTCTTAGCACCGGCGTCATTGCGTGTAATCGCTTCCACAGTGTGTCTCGAATAAAGAGCGCGAGCCGCCTCTATGATCGTCGGCGTTGGTTGATAGGGTGACCCACCCCAGGCTTCGCCGTCCAGACATGGCCCGCTGACAAGCGCCAATCCTTGTGCCAGAACAGCACTTAAATCGTCCGCACAACAACGGCGGGGCGGTCTGACACCGTCGGAATCTGGCCCTTGCCACTTAGCTTCGGTACTCGGGGCATCTGTTGCTATTAGGATCGGCAGGATCGGGGCGTTGTGGCTCGAAAGGTGGAAGTTCTTGAGATCGAGTGCATAGTCCCATGCTTGGTTGTAGTCGGCTGCGTGGTACTCGTGTTCACCACACTTGAACTCCATCGTGATAACAGCCGGACCCGAGACTAAGACAGCGTCGATTCGCCTTCCGAGCCGAGGCACATCGAACTCCAGAAAAACAGTGCCTTGGAGCCTCTGCAGAGCAATCTTTAGAATATCGATCTCCCGAATCCATGCTTCTCGCTGGCTGATCTTTAGGTCGTAAGGCTGGAGTCTGGTAAGTGTTCCTAAGATTTCGGCCGGGTTCTCGCTCAAGAACTTAGGAACAGTGGCCGAATAATAGGCGGGCACGCGTTCGGGCAGAGAGTTCGGCACGGTATGCCAGTATAAAGGGCAGCTTTCCCCGCACGCCAGATACCACTGCAACTGAAGCAAGTGGTTATCAGACGCCAAAGAGCACGAGTGCCCAGGAGTGCGGGGCTTCACCTCGCTGGACAGCCGGGGCTGACCGTCGTCCCTACACCAGATCCCAACGCTCCGGTGGCGAGCGAAACCGCGAAGCTAACCTGCATTCGAAAGTTGCGCTTCCGTCACTGTGATCCCGGCGCTGCGGCGGGAGCGGGGCTTTTTGCGGATCACTATTTCTACGTCGCGATCGAGGGCATTGAGGAAATGCATTAGGCGCTCTACGGAGAATCCGTCCAGGCGGTAGTTCATCAAAGCGGAGATCTTTGGCTGATTCACGTCGAGCAGGCGCGCTGCCGCGGTCTGCGACAGTGGCTGAATGATCTGATTGATCGCGACCGCGAGGCGCACTCTGGTTTGCTTTTCTTCGGGATCGCGCAGGCCGAGGTCCGCAAATACATTGCCCGACCCCGGAATCACCAGGTCATTGTTTCGTCCGTTTGCCATATCTCGCCTCGTAATCCTCCCTCGCCGTTTTCAGCCTGCGGGAAACCAAGTCCACATCCGTCGTGGCCGTCTTGATTCCCTTCGGCGATTTCTTCTGGAAGGCGAGGGGAAGGACGGTAAGTAAGTTATGGATGCTGTCCGATGACCCCAATGCGCGGGGAGAATTCCCTGACGCGTTCTTGCGGCAGCAAAGGGAGTAGGGGTCCCCTCGGCTTCGCTCGGGGCAGGCTCTTCGACTGCGCGGGAGCTTTGCTTCGCACGCTCCCGCTACGCTCAGGATGACAGGGGGACAGTGGGCGGCAGGCGACACCGATTTCGTCCTTCGCGGCCTCGGGAAAGTCGAGCAGGTCATCCTTCGCCGATCCCACCCAAAGCAGAGGCTTTTCACCGGGAACTCTCGTGGATCGCGCCATATGATGATCCCAGTTATGGGATAAATAATCCACGGCTCATTTACGAACAGAATCAATAGTCTACAGAACATGAGTCCGAGCCCGAGTTCACTCCGCCCAGGTTCGCGCCCAAAAAGCGGGCGCGAACCCTTCGACAAGCNNGCTCAGGGCAGGCTCTGGGGCCCCGACCGTTTCTGGGGATTCTGAAGCCTAGCCGAACGGGTTTACCACGCGCAGGCCGTCTACTTCGCGGTGGGGTTGAAAATTCTCTGACAGGAGGACGCGGCAGCCGGACTGCTTGGCGGAGCGGAGGATCAGTGCGTCCCAGAAAGAAAAGCCGTGGAGACGGTGAAGGTCGATGGCGGCGAGGATATCGGCTACGTCGGGTGCGGCTACGTCGAACTCGGCTAACAGCTCGACTTTGCGGCGAGCGAGAGTTGCCTCCACGCCGAGCTTGCGGGTTACGGTGACGAAATATTCCTGCAGCACCTGCAACGAGACGACGCCGGTGCCGGCGCGGCGGTGCTCGGCTACCAGCTCGACCGCGCGGCGCTGCTTGGCCGGAGCCGCCTTGTCGTCGGTGTAGGCGAGGACGTTGGTGTCGAAGAAGCTGCGGAGGGTCATGCGTCTCCGCGGCGGTGGGGTTCGCGGGTATGGGGCTCACGGCTATGGATCTCGTCGCGATTGAAACGCCAGCCGCGGGAGTGGCCCTTGCCGGAAAGGCTGCGAAACTCGGCGATGCTCTGGTCGGGATCGTCGCCTCCGGCGAGCTTTTGCAGATAGTCGCGGACGAGCTGGTTGAGGCTCTTGCCGAGGGCGTCCGCGCGCTTGCGGGCGCGGTTGACGAGTTGCTCGTCGACTGAGAGGGTGAGGTTCATTGGCACAGTATACATGTGCACGTATTATGTGCCAACGTGGAGTTGGGAAAGTTCCCACCCTTCGCAAAAAGACGCGAAGGCGGGGCAGCCTCGGTGGAGTAGGGATCCTTCGACTCAGCCATACTTCGCCGCGCTCGTCCTTCGTCGAACCTGGAGTCCGTGCGTGAATTTGTTCCTCTGCTACACTCCCTCTGATGCCGACTGTTACTTACCTTGAGGCTATCCGACAGGGGATTTGGGAGGAGATGGAGCGCGACGCTTGCGTGTTCTGTCTGGGCGAGGATATTGGAATTTATGGCGGGGCGTTCAAGGTTACGGAGGGGTTCATTGACCGGTTTGGGGCGGAGCGGGTGATTGATACTCCGATTGCCGAGTCGGCGATTGTGGGGGCGGCGTTTGGGGCGGCGCTGACCGGGATGAGGCCGGTGGCGGAGTTTCAGTTCATGGACTTTCTGCCGTGCGCGTTTAACCAGATCGTCAATATGGCGGCCAAGGCGCATTACCGGTGGGGAGCGCCGGCTCCGCTGGTGATTCGGGGGCCGAGCGGCGGGAATGTGCATGGGGGGCCGTTTCATTCGCAGAATCCGGA
>PLHN01000472.1 GCA_003139975.1 Acidobacteriaceae bacterium | reverse complement strand
TCCGCGCACCGCCGTCCACCCCAATACGACCGGCATGGCCCCCGGGAACGCGCCCACGAACGTGCAGATCGGGGAAACTTTCTTCAGCGGCGTGTAGGCTGCCAGGTAAATGAGCGCTGTCAGAAACACCAGCAAACCAGTCAGGAGATTCGCAAACNNTGAAAGATAGACTGATCCGCCCAAGGTCAAGATCAACCCGACCGCCATCGCATGAGTTAGCGACATTCGCCCTGAGGGTAAAGGACGCATGGCCGTGCGCCGCATGCGCGCGTCCACGGAGGCTTCCATCACTTCATTCAGTGCGGCCGTCCCGCTGGAGACCAAAGCGATGCCCAGCAGGGCGTGCAAGAGTCCCAGCGACCACGAGGATAAGCCCGCCCGGTGGGCGCCAAAAAAGTAGCCGCACCATGCCGTCAGCACAATCAGGGTCGTAATACGCGCTTTCGTCAGTTCAGCGTAATCGCGCAACAGCGCGCCCAAACGTCCCGCAGAAAATGTTTGAAACATGGTCCCCACACCCGCCGTCGTTCCCATCCGCCCTCACCCGGCGGTTTGGTTCAATCAGCTGTTCGCGAACACTTTTTCCATCAGACCGACGAAGGATAGCATTCGTACCCTGTCGTTTGTCCAATGTCAAGGCAAAATTTCGAACTTACAGCATCTTACGCTCTTGAAGTCCGGCGAAGACCGGATGCTAGCCAAGTTAACGTGCCCCCGCCGCGCTCGTTATGGTAAAGGTTTCCGGCGGATCGAAGTAGCATTGATGCCACATCGCCGCATCGTTCAGAGTGCCCGCTCTCCACCGCTGAATCGTCGGTAGGGTTGCGGCGATCATCCCGCCATCGGCAGAGTCAAAAATCAGAACCATGCCCGACAGCTCTGCCGACTTCGTCAGTTCTTCGTAGGTCTGTTCAAGCAGTGACTTTGCAAACGCGAGCTTCGCGGCCGCCCCGCCGCCCTGTTCATTCTCTCGAACCTTCTGGACCGAAATAATTTTAACGTTCTTCCCACGCAATGGCTCCCAGTCCCCGGGGAATTGCCCTGTCTCCTCGCGGCTCACCTGAAACAGGTCGGCCGCTGTTGGCGCCCCTTGGGCCCCGTTCCGCGGAACATCCGAAATGCCTTCCGGCATCTCCAGGCTTGTGCGCCAGATCCAGCCGCGCGAAGGGCCCGATATTCGCACATGAACCCAGTCGGCATTGTAATCAAGCATCTCAAACTCATCCTGCGCGCTCGCCAGAAAGAGAGTCTTCCCGGTCAAGCTCGGCGATCCCACAACCGGAGTCCCGGACTTTTTCACCGCGACCAGATTTCGCGGGTGTGCTTGGTTCTTGAGTACTTCCTCCAGACTTGCGGTCTCGGCCTGCAAGTCGGTGAGGCCTTTTTGCGAGGATTTTGTATCCACAGGCTGGTCGCGCGGTGGCGTCATCGACGCCGCCAAACCCTGGCTCGACGACGGCGAAAATGCGCCGGTAGTTCCAGACCCCGGCAGGGGNNCGGAAATCGCCGGCTCGTCGCGCGTGCTTGGTTTCGCCAGCGGCGCAGATGTAACGGGCGGCTGCTCGTCAGCGCCCGCCGAACTGCTTGCGAGCTGTTCCGATAACTGATCGAGCACATCGTTCTCAATCCGCCCATTCGACGCTACTAATTGGTAGCCCGCGCGCGACGCATTCGCATCCGCATACCAGGCAGTCACTTTGGCGCTAACCCGAACCACCGATCCGCCCGCTGGCGATGCGCCCACCTGCACCGTGCACTGATAAAACGCTCGCTGGTATCGATTCAATGGATGTTCGCCGACTCGCGCGAATCCCTCTAACGTCGGCAAATGTCCGCTGAGCGATGGCTGTAACGGCTGCAATGCTTTTTCGATGGCGCTCTTCGGCTCCCGGAATGTTCGCTCAACCGGAGTTGTCTGAGCACGAGTGATCGCGGCCAGGAAAAGCAGCGCCGCAACCATGCCTGCTCGGTCAACAATGTGCCTAAGTGACGAGAGCGGGTCGATCACGGCAATTGCTCCAACTCATCCCGCCGGACCCACCCGTGTGCGCCCTCATGGGTTTCGACTCCGAGCCAGTACGGGCTCATGATCTCAATCAGAACCTCAGTCCCAGGGCCCAGCGTTTTCAGCGTGCTTGCGGAATGGAAAGGTGCCGATTTCAGCGGCGCGCCGGGTTTCTTTACCGCTCGCTCCGCCGTTCGCCGCAATGCCGCCAGATGTTGCTCCGGCGTTTGATCAGGATCGGCATAGTCTGTAGATCCTTTCTCCAGAGGCGTCGAATCCGCGCCGGCCAAAATGTCCGATCGGCTAGAACTCTCTCCCGGGGTCGGCGGAGTGCTGAGCAACTCGGTGTCGTTCGCCAGTCCGAAGTCCTTCTTGGCTGCGCGTTCTTCTTTCGCCTTTAGAGCATCGGCCGTTTCCTTCTTCAGCAACTCGGCCGCGTCAAGATGGTCTTGGATGTCCTTATACTCGGTCGTTTCCACTGAGCCGTTCGACTGGTGAACGCTGTGCCGGTACTCTTCTACAAAAAGGGCATCAATCCGCAGCACAGTGTTCTTGGCACCTTGCGGTTGGACAACGTAGCGCACCGCCAGAGTTCCCACATCGGCGCTGTCCTTGAAGTTCCACGGATTCAACGCCTGCTTTCGAACCTTGTAGAAAACTTTGCCTGGATCCGTCCAGGCGGGAAATACCGGAGTCGAGGTAGCGGCTTCGGCGCCCCTCACGTATTCGTCTTTGTTGTATTCCTTGGTTCCTCGGATGATTCCGTTGCCAACGACGTCTTGAACTGCCTGCGTGACTTCGTCAACCGGCAACGGAACATTGACGATCAGCCCCTCCCCATATCGCAGCACGTCTTTCTCGCGTGCATCCACGGACGCGACTGGCATCAGCACGACCAGCACGACCATTAAGAGAAACACGAGCGAATGCCCGCATTGCGCTTCAACACGGTAGGGCTGCGCATCGCTCCTGGCGGCAGGGTTCATAAATCCAGATGCAGAGTCTGATACGGGAGGAAGGCCGCTGTCAACTGCTACCGGGCACCTCAGCCACCAAACCGCGAAAGCCGAAAGAGCCGGGATGTAAAAAATTGTAAAAAAATAATTGACTTGCCCTATTGCGCCAACCCACCGGTCGGTAGTAGGATGCCCCACGCTCGATAGTTTGAAGTGGGGATGTTCTTTGTTTCGCTGATTAAAGACGGCGGCGAATGTGGGTGCTGCTGATTTGTGGTTGGCGAGCCGGGAGAGGACCTGGTTGAAAGTGATGTCAATCCCGTAGCAGTACCTTTGCCGCCAAGGCAGTGGTTGGACCACCCGACCGGGGAAAAGCCGTGGCGGGCCGCCTCAGTCCGCGGCTGCTTGCGCTGGGTCGGTTTGTTCGGGCATTTTTTGGGGTTTGTGGGGTTTTAGCAAAATCTGAGAAGTATCTGAGGAGTGCAGCATGCGTATGTGGGCGCAGTCTCATCTCTGTCAGAAGCAGCGGATGTTTTCTCTCTTGGCCGCTGCATTCGCGTTAGCTTTTCTCATCATCGGCACAAGCCAGTCAGCGAGCGCAATTCCGGCCTTTGCCAGGAAATATGGCTTGCGCTGTTCCGCCTGTCATGAAAGCTGGCCGATGCTGAATTTCTTCGGCCAGAAGTTCAAAGACAACGGCTATCAGCTGATGAATGACCGGGATGCTCCGATCTGGCAGAATCCCGGATATTGGCCGGTAACTTTCCGTATCATTCCCATTTGGCATCGCGTGAGCACAGCTCAAGTCGCGACCGATCAGTCGGCGACGGGAGAGCAGAAGATCACGCAAAGCGGCTTCGACCTCAGCGGTCTCGACTTCCACACCGGGGGCACCCTCGACAAGAACATCTCGTTCTACGTGCTGCCCTCCTCAGACGCCACTGCCTCCTTCCATTTCGAGACCGTCATGGCGCGGCTCGACAACATCGGCGGTAGTTCCTGGTTCAACATCAAGTTGGGCAAATTCGAGCTCGACAACCTACTCTCCGAAAAGCGCATCTTGACGCTCACCGGCAATGGCGGCGTCTACCAGCTTTATCACTTCATACCCCAAGGCGATGGCAACATCTGGGGGCAGATGGGCGACAACCAGCTGGGCTTGGAATGGCTGGGCCACTCCGCGAACGATCGCACCCGCGTCTCCGCCGCTCTGCTTAGCTCGAACGACGGCCAGGTTGGGCTGCCCTACGGTGCCGAATCCTATTCTGGATTCTTCACCGCGAGTCAGGCGTTCGACTTCGGCAAATTGGGAGTTTCCCGGTTCGGCGCCTACGCCATGGTCGGCGAGGCTCCAACCATCTGGCTCACCAGTGGCGGTGTTGGAATCCCGGGTTCAGGCACCGGCAACAAGGGCTTTTCGCGCGAAGGCTTCGTCGGCCAGATTTACTTCGGCGAGCACGCAGACGTGACCGTCGTCACCCAACACGGTGAGGACAGCGCGTGGTTTGGCCAGGGTTACGGCGATTTCGTCGACAATCCGGTGGCGGGCACGAATTTCCTGAACGGTTACGGAGTCACAAGCCTTCCGGCGGGTTCGCGCAATCCAACCTGGAACGGCGTGCTGGTTGAGCCGCACTACGTGATCAGCCCGCAGGCCATTATCCTCGCGCGCTGGGAAACCATACGCATGTCGCAGCAGTCCACTCCCGGGACCGCCTCGAACTTAGGCAACATCAGCACCTATACAGTTGGCGCCCGTTTCAACCCGTTCATGACCCCCCGCGCCGGCTTCGCCTACCACGCCGAATACAACTGGTTGCACCAGGACGGAACAGGAGTTGTCCCTGGCACCAACATCAACACCAGCGAACTGCTGGCTGGATTTGACTTCGACTTCTAAGAGAGGGATACCGATGAACTCGCGATTACTCAGATTGACGAATGCAGCGGTGATTGTCGGTTTTCTGGCATTGCCCGCTCTGGTCCAAGCACAGATCAGTGAATATCAGGAAAAACAATGGCTCGACACGCCAGCCGCGACTAGCCACATCGGCAATCTCACCGGTAATGCGCACGCTGCCACCGAACCCTACCGGCGCTATTGCACGGTTTGTCACGGTGAGCTGGGCGACGGCAACGGCGAGAGCGCGTACTGGTTTGACACGCCATTGTTTTTCAAGCCGCGCGATTTTACCACGGCTGTCTTCAAGTGCCGTTCCACACCCACCGGCACTCTGCCCACCGACGAGGATATCTATGACAGCATCGGGCGTGGCTTGGATCGCTCCAACATGCCGCCGTGGAATACTTTTTCAGCCCAGATGCGAGCCGATCTCGTGGCCTGGATCAAACACTATTCTCCGCGCTGGCAAACGGAGAAGCCCGGCGAGCCCATTGTGATTCCCCCTGAACCGGAAGTTACGGCAGAAAGAATCAAGGCCGGCCAGGACGTCTTCAATCGTGTGCAGTGCTGGAAGTGTCACGGCGTAGAAGGCCGGGGCAATGGTCCTTCGGCTTCCACGCTGCAAGACGATCAAGGCCGTCCCATCCTGCCCTACAATTTTGCTGAGGGCGGCCGCTTCAAGTGCGGGACCAGCGACGCCGATCTCTACAAGATTTTCATGACCGGCCTCGACGGCACTCCCATGCCCTCGTTCTCTGACAACATCAAGCCGGAGGAGGCATGGGATCTCGTGTTCTTCTTGCGCACGCTTCAGCCCTTTCACACCAAGGCAAAGGAACTTGCGAAGGGCCTGAATTTGAAGCCAATCAACCCCAACGCACCACCTCCTTCTCAATAGGAGCGGAATAAAAAATAGTGTCAGGAGACATTCAATGAAGACTTGGTACAAACGCCCCTTTCCAGTACTATCGGCCCTCGTTATCGCGGCCGTGGTGTTCGCAATGGTCGGCGAGAAGGTTAAGGCCGGCGGCGAAGGCACCATTACCGGAACCGTCAAGCTCAACGGAACCGCCCCTCACATGAAGGGTATCGACATGTCCAAGGACCCTGTTTGCTCGCAGCAGCATCAGAGTAAGCCCGCCACCATGGAAAACATAATGGTGGGCGCCAACGGCGGCATCCAGAACGTGGTTCTCTATATCTCCGACGGCCTGAGCGCGGGTGCGGCCAGCGCGGTTCCATCGGAGGAACCAAGCTTCGATCAGAAGGGCTGCATGTACACGCCCCACGTGATGGCCGTCGACGTCAACCAGAAGTTCAAGGTTGTCACCAGCGACCAGACCACGCACAACATCCATCCGTTGCCCGCAGCCGGCACGGGCAACATCGGCTGGAACAAATCACAGCCGCCGGGCGCGCCGCCCATCGAGACCGACTGGAAAGCGCAAGAAATCGCGATCCCGGTGAAGTGCAACATCCACCCCTGGATGCACGGCTGGCATGTCGTCGTGAAGGGGCCGTACGCGGTCACGGATGAAAACGGCAACTTCACCATCAAAAACGTCCCCGCAGGTTCGTACACCGTGACCGCATGGCAGGAAGAATATGGAACGCAGACTGCCAAAGTGACGGTTGCCGGCGGACAGGCGGCCAAAGCGGACTTTACTTTCAAGGCCAAGTAGCGGCTAAGGCATGGCAGCAAAGCAGTTGCTGGGAGCCGCTTGGGCTATTTTTCGCGGCGGCCCTCAGGGTAAGTTTGAGAGCCTGATTGACCGGCTCGCAACGCGAGGACAGCATGGCGAAGTTCTTTGCAGTTACCATTATCGTGATCGCGATTGCTTCTGCGATTCCCATCGTGCGGCACACATGGTGGCTGCCTCCCGATATCTCGACGCATGGAGCGCCCATCGACGAGCAAACGTCGGAAACCATGGCTGAAGCCGGTATCTCTTTCCTCGTTTCTCAGATCATCCT
>PLHN01000044.1 GCA_003139975.1 Acidobacteriaceae bacterium | reverse complement strand
CGCGAAGCCTCGTGAGCAGCAGGCGGCATGCTAGCCGATTTCCTTCTGGAAACGCCGCCCGCCTTGCACGATCTGGCGACGGCCAGCGCGCGCATGTATCCCGAATTCGTGCGCGAGCTCCGGGATGAATCCCGAATGCACATTGACTTGCGCGACCATGGCACGCTTGTATTTCTGAAGCCGGAGAAGTCCGATTCGCAATGCGATAGCGCAGCGGCGACTCAACTCAAGGTCTCCTATCCCTTGCCTCAGCCTTTGCAGGAACTGGAGCCGGCATTCGATGTCTCAGGCACAATTTCAGAGATGACCGCGCTGTTCCTGCACGAGTGCAGCGTCGATCCTCGGCAACTGACGACCGCCGCCATCGCCGCCGCGAAACATCGCGCGATTGATTTCTCCTCTGGCAATCCCGTGGTCGCGCTCGCCGTGGCCGATGGCAGAGTGGCGGGTGTCCGCACCAGCAAAACGCATTTCTCAGCAGGAATCGTCGTCAACTGCGCCGGGGCGTGGGCTGGCCAAATTGGCCGCAGCGCAAGTGGAGAGANNGGAGAGACGGGCGCCTCGCCCGTTCAGGCCGCGCACGACTCTGCACCTCTCTGTCCGATTCCCACCCGCCCAGTCAAAGGCCAGATGTTATGCGTCGTCATGCCGAAGAAGGAATTGGTCCGCCATGTGGTGCGCACACCCGACGTCTATCTGATCCCGCGCAGCGATGGCCGCATGCTCATTGGCGCCACGCAGGAAGAAGCTGGATTCGATAAGCAAACCGTGCCCGAGACAATCCAGAAGCTACGTGCGGCCGCGCTCGATGTAGTTCCGAAGCTCGCCGAAGCGCGATTCCTGGAAGCCTGGGCGGGATTGCGTCCCGGCACGCCCGACGCCTTGCCGATTCTGGGTGAGACTTCAACCCCCGGTTATTTTGTTGCCACCGGACATTTTCGCGATGGCATTCTGCTGGCGCCAGTCACAGCGCGAGTCATGGGACAGGTGATTGACGGGGAAAAACCGGAGTTCGATCTGAAGGCCCTTGCTCCAAATAGATTTTGAAGTGTTCGATGCTCATGCCGACCCTTCAAAATGCGCCTCAATTTCCTCCAGCGTCTTCCCTTTCGTTTCCGGCAAGAACACCGCTGCAGTGACGAAGTAGATCACCGTGCAAGCGGCAAAGGCGAAGAACATCGTCGCGTAGCCATACTTACCAACGGTGGGAAGAAAGATGGCGGCGATCGTCGTGGAGACCGCCTGATTGATCAGCAAGGCAATGCTCATTCCGTTCGAGCGAATGCGCGTGGGCATCAACTCCGAGAGCGCCAGCCACACGCAAACCCCCGGCCCGATCGCGAAAAACGCCATGAAGACAAAGAGGCTGGACGCGACCAGCCAGCCGTTACGCGTACTCGGCATGGGAGTAATCAGGGCATTGTCGATTTTGAGCGGAGCGGTCCGCGAGGAGTCCAGACTGGCGAATGGGTTCGAGAAGAACGCCAGGACTTTGTTATTGGGCACGCAGCCTTCGCGGGTGACCTCAATGGGCTTGGCGGCGTTATCGTCGGAACGCGCCACTTTTGTCGCAGCGCGAAAATCGCCGTAGGAATAAATGACGACGAGCGATGTCGGACGATCGCTGAGCGCCTTGCCAGCATCTCCGGCCGCGCTGACGAGACTGTTGGCGAGCTTCTGATCGTACAGAAGCGTGAGCTTCTGGTTTTCGCCCACCCTCGATTGCACAGCTTCACGGGAGTCGACGCGAAGTTTTTCTGTTTGCCGGAATAGCGCGCTTGTCGCCAGCAGCGAGAGGATGATGCCCGCGCTCCCAAGCGACAGCAAGAATTTGCGCCCACGGCGATCCACCAACAGAACGCCAACGATGGTCATCAGAAAATTGACGATCGTGAAGACAACGTAGCCCCAATGCGCCTGTACGTCGGAAAGTCCGCTCTGCAAAAGAATATTGGTGTTGTAGCCAATGATGGAGTTGACGCCGGTTGCCTGGTTGCACGCGAGAATGACGCAGGCCATCAAGAACGGAATCACATATTTGCGCCGCAACAGGGATTCTCTGACCTTGGTGCCCGTTGCGCCCTTTGTTTTCTCAGCGGCCAGCGCCTGTTCCATTTCCGCCAGTTCCACGTCTGCCTGCTGCTGGGTGCGTGAGCGCAGCAGAGCGGCGCGGGCGGCTTCCCTTTTGCCGCGCCGAAACAGCCAGCGCGGAGACTCCGACAGCATCAGGCTGCCCAGCACGAAAAGAATTCCCGGCGGCAGCGAAACCCAAAAGATGCTGCGCCATGCTTTGTCCTTGAAGGCAAAGAGCTGCGCGGGATCGCCGAGTTTCGCGACTTCTTCCACGCGAAAACTGAAGTACATGCCGAACACGGCCGCGGCCACAATGCCGAGCGTCAGCAGCCACTGGAAAATGCCGGTCCCTTTGCCGCGCTTCGACGCGATCAGGCACTCGGCCAGATAGAGCGGCACCACCACGCCGATCAGACCCGCGCTAATGCCCTGCAAGAGCCGGCCGAGTACCAGCGATTGATAACCATGCGAGAGCGCGATGGCCGGAATGCTCACGACAAACAGCACTCCGCTCAGGATCATCAGCGCCTTGCGCCCGATCCAGTCGGCCAGAGCGCCCGCAAACAGCGTGGAGATCACGCTGCCCAGGAGCACGGCGGCAACGACGAAGGAAAGTTGGCCGCCGTTCAACCCGGAAGTGGCCTCCAGATAAGGCAAGGCCCCGGCAATGATGCCTACATCCACGCCATACAGCAGACCGCCCAGGCCCGCTACCAGCAGCAGGAAGAGGTTATAACCGGCCTTTTCGTCGCTCATGATTGTTCCTGACCGCCGGATTCAGTTTGGCGGGGCCGCTCAGTTTTGGCAATGTAAGCGGCGGTACTGGGCTGTTGCCGTGGGACATTTTGTCCCGTATGGCCGGAAGGTGGTAGCCCAAGCAATCCGTTGCTGATTTTGAATGGGTTAGCTTGTCTGACGCGGTCTCGCCGGCTGTTTTGTGCGCCAAGTTGTCCCTTCTCACAGCTTCTTCATCCCCATGCAACCTGCTGATTGCATTGCCTTTATCGGCCAAGCATTGGCTCCCTGATTGCCCATTAAGGGCAGGCGCGAAGGGCGCGGTCTTACCGTCATCCGTTCAGCGCCACACAAACTTATGAGAGAGATTGACACATCACCGATAACGGACCGACGCAAGCCCGGCTTGCGTACGGCGCTGTTTAGCGCCGCTTGGGGCCGCGTTCTGGGAATGGCATTGCTGACCTCGTTGGCCATGCCTTCCTATGCCGCTAACAACGCTGTCACCATAAAGCCCAACTCCGTGGTTTGGGGCAGCGGCAACGGCGCCTCCTCGAGTCCGACTTCGGGTAGCGCCGCTGCTGTAACCATGAAGCCCAGCTCCGTGGTCTGGGGCAGCGGCAACGGCGCCTCCTCGAGTCCGACTTCGGGTAGCGCCGCTGCGGTCACGGCGAAGTTTTCCGCCGACCTCCACGACCACGTCGGCCAGGATGGCATGGTCACCGTCATCGTCCAACATCGCCAGATGCCCTCCAGCGCGCACTTGAAAGACATGCAGGGCCGCGGCGCCATCGTCCGCTCGAAGTTCAACAGCATCCGCGCGGTCACCATGCACGTGCCCACCAGCATGGTCGAGGAACTGGCCAACGATCCCAACGTCGCCTACATCACCCCCGATCGCACGCAGAAAATGACGGCGACTCCCGCGACCGAGCAGTTTGCCACGGCCGTCGAAGCCGACGTCGCCGCCTCCGCCTTTGCCATGAACGGCACCGGCATCGGCGTGGCCGTCATCGATAGCGGCATCGCGGCTCATCCCGATCTCAACAACGCCAGCGGCACCAGCCGCGTGGTCTACAGCCAGAGCTTTGTCGCCGGCGACACCACCACTTCCGACAAGTACGGACACGGCACGCACGTGGCCGGCCTGATCGGCGGCAACGGCGCCAGCTCCGGCAGCGGCAATGGCTATGCGGCCACCTATGCCGGCATGGCGCCCAACGTCAACATCATCAACCTGCGCGTGCTCGACCAGAACGGCGCCGGCACCGACAGCCAGGTGATTGCCGCCATTCAGCAGGCGATCTCGTTGAAGAGCACTTACAACATCCGCGTCATCAACATGTCGCTCGGACGTCCGGTGTACGAAAAGTACACGCTCGATCCCGTCGACCAGGCCGTGGAAGCTGCCTGGAAGGCCGGCATCGTGGTGGTCTGCGCCGCCGGCAACAGCGGCCGCTTTGCCCCCACCAACGGCTTCGGCACCGTCGGCGTTCCGGCCAACGATCCCGCCGTCATCACCGTGGGAGCGACCATGACGGAGCTGACCTCGACGCGCGTCGACGACCAGATTGCCAGCTACAGTTCCAAAGGTCCGACCACTCTCGATCACATCGTGAAACCCGACCTGGTCGCCCCCGGCAACGCGCAAGTTTCCTTGCGCGTGGCGGGCAGCACGCTCGATACTCTCTATCCGCAATATGCAGTGACGCCCAACAACGGCAACGCCTCCAAGTACTACGTGTTGAGCGGAACCAGCATGGCGACGCCGGTCGTCAGCGGTGCGGTGGCATTACTGCTGCAGAAGACTCCTACGCTGACTCCCGATCAGGTGAAAGCGCGCTTGATGAAGACCGCCTGGAAGGGCGTCGGGCAATACACCTATTCCCACGACACCTTCGGCAACATGTACAACAACGAGTACGATCTGTTCACCTACGGAGCCGGCTATCTGGATATCGACGCCGCGCTCGCCGATACCAACCTGGCGACCGGACTAGCACTTTCTCCGACCGCGGTTGCCAACTCCAACGGATCGATCACCATCGCCAACACCGTCCTTGATTCCAACTTCACCGGCAGCAGCGTGGTCTGGGGAACCACCTCCACCATCTGGGGAAACTCCGTGGTGTGGGGCTCGAACGCGCTTTCTGCCTCTTCGGTAGTGTGGGGCGCCACCAGCGTCGTCTGGGGAGCGACCTCCGTATCCGGTTACAGCGTAGTTTGGGGTGCCACTTCCAATGTCGCCAGCGCAACCACCGCTCTTAGCGATGGCGACCCAGGAGACAACTAACCAACCGACTGAAACCATATTCGGAGATCATTATGACCAACACACTTCCTAATCAAGCCAAAGTCATGATCGGAATGGTAGCTGTCGCGAGTTTGTGCCCCCTGTCGTTGGGAGTCATAAACTGGCACATGCCCGCCTGGCCCCAGTTCGCGCTTCTCCTGATCGCCGCAGTCCTTACTTCGCGGCTCAAGGTGAAGCTGCCTGGGATGACGAGTACGATGTCCGGCAATTTGCCCGTCATTCTTCTGGGAGTCACGCAGTTGGGATTGTTCGCCAGCCTGCTGGTCGCAGTCACGGCAGCCATCGCACAGTCCTTCGGTTCCGGCAAACAAGTCAAACCGGTTCAATTCCTGTTCAACACCTGCACGCTGATGAATGCCAGCGCGCTCGCCTATGCCGTGTACCACAGCCACCTGTTGGCGGCCTTCGGCAACGGCACGGCGCTCTCGCTGGTCGCGGCCGCGGCGGCTTATTTCCTGGCCAACACCGCGCCCGTCGCCGGCATCATCGGACTCAGTGAAAGCAACAGCCCTTTTGCCATCTGGCACAAGGTCTTTCTGTGGTCGTTCCCGAACTACATCATCGGTGCGGGATTGACGGCCATCGCTTCAATGTTCGGCACTGCTGCCGGCATGGTCACGGTAGGAGCTTTGATGCTCGTGCTGTTCGGAGTCTACAAGTCGTACCAGATGTTTGTAGCCCAAACCGAACAGACCGCCCCCAAAGCCCTCGCCATGGCCGCCAGCCGCTAAAACCTACCAACCCTCTTCACCCGCGCGCAGCCTCAGGGCTGCGCGCGTTTTTTTGCGCGGAGTTACGAATCAAGTGTGCGACATCGAGCAGTACTGCCATTGTTACGATCCGGGATGGAGTTTACGATGTCGCTATGAAGCTTTCGGTGGTGATGCCGGTGTACAACGAGCGGGGCACGCTGCGCGAGGTCGTCGCCAAGGTGCTGGCCGTTCCCCTGGACATCGAACTGCTCTGCGTCGACGACGGCTCAAGCGACGGCTCCCGTGACATCCTGGCCGACCTCGCTCAGAAACACCTCCAAGTGCGGGTTTTCTTCCAGCCCCGCAACATGGGCAAAGGCGCCGCTCTGCGCCGCGGCATCCAGGAAGCCGCTGGCGACTTCGTCATCATTCAAGACGCCGATCTGGAATACGATCCCGCCGAGTACTCGCACGTCCTCGAGCCTCTGCTGCAAGGCAAAGCCGATGTGGTGTACGGTTCGCGTTTTTTGGGTGGAGGCCCGCACCGCGTTCTCTACTTCTGGCATTCGGTGGGCAACTCGTTCCTGACATTGCTCTCCAATTGCCTCACCAACATCAATCTCACCGACATGGAAACCTGCTATAAGGTCTTCCGCCGCGAGGTTATCCAGTCGATTCCGATCGAAGAAAACCGCTTCGGGTTTGAGCCCGAGATTACCGTCAAGGTGGCGCGCCGCCATCTGCGCATTTACGAGGTGGGCATCAGCTATTGCGGTCGCACGTATGAGGAGGGCAAGAAGATCGGATGGAAGGACGGCGTGCGCGCCTTGTACTGCCTGCTGAAATATTCGCTGAAAGAGCCCAGAC
>PLHN01000051.1 GCA_003139975.1 Acidobacteriaceae bacterium | reverse complement strand
CGAATCTTGTTTTGTAGCGTCGTACGCTTCAATCCCAGACGTTCGGCGGCTCCCCCCTTGCCTGCTATTCGTCCTGAGGCGGCTCTCAGAGCGTTGATGATTACAGAGGATTCCGCTTGTCGAAACGTAGAGGGCGTTCCAATGGCAACAATGGTCTCGGATGAAGTGGCAAGCTCGTTCACCGGCACCTCTAGCTCCTCACCACGTGTGAGAATGACAGCTCGTTCGATAAAGTTCGCCAATTCCCTGATATTCCCCTTCCACGGACAGCTCGTCAGCATCTCCATTGCGCGTTTGGGGATGGACTTTATCTGTCTCCGCATCCGCCCCGCTACCTTTGACACAAAGTAGTTCACCAGGAGTGGAATATCCTCGCGCCTTTCACGCAGCGGCGGGATCTCAATCGGGAAGACGTTGAATCGATAGAAAAGATCCTCGCGGAACTTCTCGTCCCGAATCATGGTGGGAAGATCGCGATGCGTGGCGGCAATGAGCCGCACGTTCACGCTGATCGTCCTGGAGCTTCCCAGCCGCTCGAACTCCTGCTCCTGGATGGCACGCAATAGTTTCGGCTGGAGTTCCAGGCTGATGTCGCCGATCTCATCCAGAAACAGCGAGCCTCCGTCCGCCAACTCGAATCGACCCTTTCTTTGCATNNAGAGCCCCCGTGAAGGCCCCTTTTTCGTGTCCGAACAGTTCGCTTTCCAGCAGTCCCGATGGAATGGCGGCGCAGTTCATTCGCACAAACGTGCGCTCGCGTCGAGAGCTGAGATTGTGAATCGCCCGCGCAATCAACTCCTTGCCGGTTCCCGTCTCTCCATGGAGCAGGACGGTGGAGTCGGTGGGCGCAACGATCGCCACTTGTTCCAGCACCCTCTGGATGGCTGGGCTCTTGCCAATGATGCCTTCGAAGCCGTACTCAGGACTGTCTTCATATACCGGAAGCAGCCGCTCATCTCCCACGCCGCTCATGTTGGGAAAGCTCGTTGCTGCGAGGTCTCCGACGTCTGTGAAATCAATCGTGGCGCATCCCATAGTCTCCTCCGATCTTTGCATTTTCAGAGCTTTGCAAACCGCTGGTTACCACGTTCATAGCCGCCATGATTAGAACTTCGGCGAGTGTGAACGCACGGCAGGTTTCGGCAGTGATGCGAAACATGGCTAATTGCTCCCGTTTGCGCTGGCCTGTGGAATCGGTTCCAAAGCTGGCGCTGGATAGCGCGGTTCCAGGTTGGGATAGTTCGGAAAGATCGCTCGTAGCAGTTTTTCGGAATCTTCCAACTTCGTAAAGCCGGTTTGTGTGGGAATGTAGTTCATACTCAGTGCTCCTTGTTCAACCGTCTTGGCTTGAACATGCAAGCATTGTGCAACTACTTCTTTTTCCGGACGACCCCACATCGGGGCAAATCGCAGACTCTGGGGGGAACGAATGTCACCCTCTTCTGAGGCAAGAAGTTTGGTGGTATATGGGGAGTCTTAACGAGAGTGAGAGATCGTTTTGCGGGGGGGGGCTTCGATGCGCTTCCAACCGAAAAGGCGAGCATCGATGGACCATAAACCCGGTCCTAACATTGCCAGAGCGGCAGCGGCAGTTCCTAACAGCAGCCACACCCATTTGTCCCCGGCTATCGTAAGCATCTTCCAGATTTCAATCAACGCTATCGAAGTTCCCACGATTGGAGTCCATAAACCTACGATTAGCAGTATTCCCGCTCCCATTAAGAGCAGAGCCGGAATTGTCACATTCATCGGTGGTAGATCGCTCCACAGCCTCAAGCCCGCGCGCACAATCAGCGCGGAGCCAACGACCACGCGCATGAGAAGCAACCCTGTGCCAGGCCAACCGCCAGCGAATGTGGAATATAGCCGTCGCAAAACGCACCCTTCTAGACGTTACTAGTTTCCGTTGTTGCCGAGGCGAATCGAAGCCCCAAATAGAGTCCGGATCGTCACTCTTTAGGGTTTTGCGTTTTATGGCGTGGAAGCAAGCTGGGTGGAACTACAGCTCGATGATTCCTCTCTTCAAGCCAATCATTGCGGCGTGCGTTCGATCGTTGGCACCTAGTTTAGAGAGAATGTTCTTGACTCGACTCTTCACGGTTTCCTCCGTGATTGAAAGCTGATCGGCAATCTGCTTGTTCGCATTCCCAGCAGCGATGAGTCTCAAGACAAGGATCTCCGCCGGCGTCAGGGCGTCATCCGTCGCATGCTCGGCGAGCTGGTACGAGGCCTCCGGGGAAAGGGTCTTCCTTCCAGTATGGACGGCGCGAATCGTCTCCAGTAATTCCCTGTGTAACGTATTCTTGAGCAAGTAGGCCTGAGCACCGGCCTTGAGCGCACGCAGAATTTGCGTATCGCCTGCGTATGTCGTCAGCACAATCACTTTTGCGTCGGGAAATTCATTGCGAATCGCAATCAGAGAGTCTATGCCGTTCATCTCCGGCATCTGCAAGTCCATCAACGTGACGTCCGGGTGGTGCGTTCGGAATTGCTGAATGGCATCGCGTCCGTTGGATGCCTCGCCTACCAAAACCATATCGGTCTGAATGCCAACCAGACCGGCGATCCCCTGGCGCACAATCGGATGGTCGTCAACCACGAGAATTCGAACTTGCGAGGTGCCGGCGCTCATGAGCTCCTACTTCATGCCTTCGCCTTGCGTGAAAACCACGAACTTCTCTGTGCTGTCGCGTAGGCGGTGCTGGCAGGAACGCGCAGTTCCACTTCCGTGCCGGCATCGACTTCGCTCCACACCACTAGCTTACCTCCGATAAGTGCGGCGCGCTCCCGCATCCCAGGCAAGCCGAAGTGCCCCTCACTGCCACGGCCGGAGAGAATTGCTGGATCAACGCCTTTTCCATCGTCCCGCACCCGTAGCCGGAATTGCTCATTGTCATAACGGAGTTCAACCTCGATCTTCCGTGCCTGAGCGTGGCGAAACGCGTTCCGCAGCGCTTCAGCAGCAATTTTGTAGATCTCGTCGCGCAGGATGGGATGCAGATTTCGCGCTTCGCCCTCAACGGCAACACGGAATGCAGGTCGGTGGCTGGTTGAGTCAGTCGTGAGTTCTTCTCCGAGCGTGCTTATGGCCATTGCCAGATCGTTGCTTTGTGTTGTGGAGTCCCGCAATCCCTGCACCTCATCCCGGGCTTCGGTGATGAAGTCCGCGGTCTGGTCGATCGCATTGTCCAGCTTCTCTTTCGCTTCCATCGGGCGATCCGGCAGCAACTGGGAAACAGTTTGGAATCGGAGCAGCACCCCGTGTGCGCTTTGAAGCAGAGTGTCGTGCAGGTCCCTCGCAATCCGTGTGCGCTCGCTCACACGCGCCTCGAGCGTCACATCGAACTGATGTTGCAATTGCCGGACACGCAACTGATAGGCCGCCCACAGCAGTGCCAAAAAGATGCACGCGCAGAGAGCGCGAAACCAATTCGTCTGGTAATACGCGGGATTGATGGAGAAATCCAGCTTAGCGGCACTCTCGCTCCAGACGCCGTCACTATTGCAGGCGATCACGCGAAAGGAATACTTTCCCGGAGGCAAATCCGTGTAGAACGCCTGGCGACGCGTGCCGGCCTCGTGCCAATCACGTTCATAGCCGTCGAGGCGGTAGCGAAAATTTACTTGCTGCGGAATCAAAAAGGTAGGTGAGGTGTAATCAATCTGCAAGTCCCTCGGATTGGGCGGAACCTTGAGGTTGGGCGTTGCTTTGAACTCCTGTCGGTCAGCGACGAGCGATTCGATGTATGCCTGCGCCGGGAGCGCTTTTTCCGAGAGCCTGGACGGATCCACCATCTGCAAGACAAAGCCGCTCGCAAACCATACCCGCCCATCCGAAGTGGAAGCCGCTGAATTGAAAGATGGCCCTCCTTGTGGACGGGCGCCGTCGAACACGTCATCCACGTGGGTTTGAACAACTGCCTCTGGATTTGCCCACCAGCGCTGGAGCTCGGAATCCGGCAGTTCAACCACGCCGCACCCGGTATAAAGCCACCAGCGTTTCGCGTTGTCTTCAATGAACGAAATTACGGAGTCGCACGGAAGGCCGTTTTTTTTCGTCATTCTTTGCACTTTATGCTGCCGCAATCCGACCAGGCCGTCCTCAGAGGCGGCAAGGACGGAACCGTCTGCGTCGGCGATAATCTGGTGGCTAACAGGATTGCCCTTTGGATTTAATGGGAACTTCTCAACAACTCCATGCCGGAACAGCGCAAGGTCTCCCTTTAGAGTTCCTATCCAAAGTCCTCCGCGTGGATCGGGCGCGAGCGTGTGGCCCGGCGGGACTTGCGACGAAGTAAACTCTTCAACTACCTGGAAATCCCGGATGCGCACTAGCTTTCGTGGATTGCCTGCGCATTCTGCCCAAATATTCCCATCGACGTCCTCGGTCATCCCAACCACCAGGCCCAGCGGCTTGTGATTCGGTTCGGAGAGGCGACGGAAGCGTCCACTCTTGAACAGGTACAGTCCGTCATCCACGCCCACCCACATATTGCCGGCGTGATCTTCAATCATTGAGGCCACTTGATGACCCGGAAGACCATTGCCCGTGCGGATGGACGAGACGCTCCCGTTAACGATGTGATCGAGCGATCCAGCGTTCGCAATCCAGATCGTGCCATCGTGGCTGGCCAGAACGCCTGTTACTTCATCATTCCCCAATCCTTCCAATGCCGAAAAAGTGGCAATCCGCGGATCGCGAAAGCTGTCGATACCATTCGTAGTCGCAGCCCATACGATTCCCTCTCTGTCTTCGAAGAGAGCCGATGCCGTATCGCTGGATAGGCCGTCTGTTCCTCCATAGTGCTCCACAACATCCCCGTGGATGCGGAAGATGCCTTTGCCCAGGCTAGCGACCCAAAGACTGCCGCCACCATCGAAAATCATGTCGAGGACTGATACTTTACTTCCATCGAACTTGGGGGTTACGAAGGGGCGAAACACCCCGTCGCGCAATTGTCCAAGTCCCAGCCCGGGCCCTGCTGCAGCTATGCCGACCCAGAGCGATCCATCGGTGCCACGGGCCAGGCCATTTATCCCCACATCACCTGTATTGGATTTCAGCCCTTCAATGGGATAGATCTGCGAGACGCCGGCACGCCAGTGGACAAGGGTCGTCTGTCCTCCAACCCAAAAACCACCCTCTCCATCGGCCAGCACGGAATTGGCCGGGGAGATCGGCATTGCATCGGACTTTCCAAAACACTTCGCGGCGCGGTCAGTGATATGGCAAAGCGGGGCGTCTGAAACCCTGTTGGAGGCTCGCGTGATCCACAACGACCCGTCGGGATCTCGGCTGATGCCAGCACGCCCACCGATTCCTTCTAAGTCAAAATGAGCGGTGACGGCGCCATCCTTGAGATGAGCGATTTCATGATCTCCGATCGCCCAAAGCCCGCCTGAGTGATCGGCAAAGATGTCTTCTATGTGCATCGAACCAAGCTTGGCAGGGGGAACAAAGGGAAGAAACCGAACACCATCAAATCTGTATACGCCTTGTGCAAGTGCTGAAAACCAGAGGAAGCCGTCAGAGGTTTGCGTGATCGAAAACATGCCGGCTGGCAGGGACCCGTCTTGTATTCGCCAAGAGGTATGTATGTACTGGGTGATGTGTTTGTTTGGATCGAGGGCGTGAACCGTGCCTGCCAATAGCACTATGCAGGTAAGACAAAAGCCCAACGTGACCGCAATCGTGGGGCGCGGCCACTTGAAGGTAAGCAGAAGTGGTTGGCGAGAAGCCATGTCTCCCCTGGTCGCGAACGGCGTCACACAATCTAGTCCGCAAACAGCAGCAAAATCCCTGAGGGCACACGCAAGAGGAAATACTACACCGTACCGGTGCCTCCGTTGTCGCTCCTAATCTAGCACTCTCAGCGGCGTGCTCGTCAATGATTCTGTCAACGAGCTGTCAGCGAAACGGCGTTTGTTTTGAATCGGATTAAGACGACAATGGATCGCGGAGCTACTTGATAGATCCACTGCTGCAGCGGCAATCCGCATTCTGAGAAATCGTGAGGACTCGGCAGGTCGGTGTCCACAATTCTGACCCAATCTTTGGGCGCACCCTCCTGGACCTCGAACCGAAGCCCTTGCCAGTATGCGTTGATCATCACATAGATGTCATCGTCGTTCTGTGACGCGCCATGCAGACAGAACGCCAGGCTGCGTGACTCTGG
>PLHN01000459.1 GCA_003139975.1 Acidobacteriaceae bacterium | reverse complement strand
CGCCAGGCCCGCTCAGGCGGCAGCCGCCTGCGCCGCGCCTGCAACCTGCCCGTCCGCCAAAACACTTGTGTCCTTGAATCGGGAACCCGACCGTTCGTTTCGCGCCGCTCTCTCCGGAGTCGCCTGTTGTGAAGGGGGGAAGTGCTGCTCCTCAGACTCTAATCACACCCAATCCCCGCAGGCAAGCTTTTTCTTCGCCCCGCCGGCGTTGCCCCATCGGGGCGCCGGGACGCCCTAAGGCGACAAAATAAAAACGCGATTTAGCGCCTCTAACCCCCGAATGGTCACAATCCGGAAACTGGCCCATCCCCGGACACTGCGGCGCTTTCGAGGACTAATCTTTTGTGACCATGCCTAAGGCGCGCTGGATAGCGCTTTGGCCCGGAGGCATCGATTGAGCCGATATACCTCACCCATCCGGCCGCACCGAAGAGGCCGGGTAATTCGTACCCTTCTCGCTCCGAGACTCAGTGGTCATGCGATTCCATAGCGCCTCAAAATGGGCATCGCTTCGCCAGGAGGACCACTTCGGGTCCGTTGCGATCGAAATGAGAAATGGCGAGTGGGCTTGATAGGCTCTATCGAGCCATGCGTAGGTGCTTTCTCGATCCTTCAGGCCGAGATAAACCACCGCAATTAGATATGGATCCACATACTCACGCTTTGATTCTCCCTGAAGCTGCTCCAGAGTCTCCATGGCAGCCTGGCGATCCCCCGAGATCGCTTCGGTGAATCCGATTTCCGCGGTAATGATGGTCGGTTCAAACCCGCTCAACTTCTTGAAGCGTCTCAGATCTTCGAGCGCTTCTTTGTAGCGCCCTTCACGTGCAAGCGATCTCCCCATCCCCCAATTACCGAGTACGGAATGTGGATCCATGCTAAGAGCCTGCTGATAGTAGCGGATGGAATCGTCATAATGGCCGGAGTAATAATTCACGCAACCGAGCTCGGCGATCAGCATTCCCGAGTGCGGATCGAATTCCAGCATGTTCTCCAGGTCCTCTTCGGCGTGACGATAGCGTCCGTTGATCGAAAGCAGATGAGCCGTGCACCCGAGCTGCCAGATCGCGTTGTCTCTTGTGTCGGCTTCTTCCAATTCGCTTTGTGCCAAAGGAAGATTCCAATCGTAGAGCAGGTTGATCAGCCCGAGGATGCCGTGGGCCTGGTGCATCGAAGGATCGAGTGCGAGGGCGCGCTGAGCATATTGGCGCGCGAGCGGCATGTGGTCGCGTGGTGCTTCGTAGAACATTCCCAGCGCCAGGTGGGCTTCCGCCATCGACGAATACGCAAATGCAAAGGAGGGATCGAGCAGTACGGCTTCCTCAAAGTCATGGATGGCCTCGTGCAGATTCGCGGGGTCATCGCGAAGACGTGCCGCAGCCTCGCCGCGCAGAAAATCCTGAAATGCAGCGGGACTCGATGTTAATGGTCTCTGCGCCCCCGCTGTCTGGCCGGTGTCGAGTGAAATGCCTAGTTCCTTCACGGCATCTCGAACGATATCGGCCTGGATCGGGCGAAGATCCGCCTCGTCGGGAATGTATTGGTTGCTGCGCAGGACCGTGCCGTTCTTCGCATCGCTTAACTCCGCATTCAACACGAGCCGCCCATCGGCACTCCGCTCCAGCGCTCCGGTCAGCAGGTAACCGACGCCAAGCTCGCTTGCCGCATTCTGCTTGTTCACGCGGTCTGCCGCAGCGTGCGAAATCACCCTTAGCCCCGGGATCTGCGAAAACTGGCGGATCAGGCTTTCCGTTATGCCTTCGGTCAGATAATTGCTGGCACTGGCTCCGGTCTGGTTGGAGAAGGTAAGCACCGCCAGCACTTTTTGCTCGTTTCCAGCGCTCGCGACGTGCGGAGTTTGCTTCTTCCAATATCCAATGCCGCCAATTGCGGCGATGAGCACGATTACTGCCAGTGCCAGCGGCGCCACCCTGCGCCATCCCAGCCTTTCCACTTGTTCATGCGCGTCCTCCGCGCCTGGCGCCGACTCCTGGTTTGCGACAGCACCGACGGCGCCGACACTTCGCTCGGTAAACGTCGCGCGATACCCTCCCTTGGGTACGTCGATGACCACCGGATCATTGCGGCCCTCATCGGCGTAATAGTCCCGCAGCCGCGATCGCAACCTTCCGGCCTCCACCCGCACGGTGGCGTCGATGGATGGATCATAGGAGTCATTTCGCTCGAATACATCCACCGCAATCGCAAATTCCTTCAGAAACTCATCGCGATTGCTCAGCGAACTTTCCACAACATACCGAAGGAATCGCTGGCTGCGATTGGAGTTGGTAAATGGCGCGGAAGCAAGCACGCGTTCCAGCTCGACTTGGATATTCTCTTGCGAGGGCGTTTCCGTCGGCTCCATTGCGTCCTCTGAATGCAGCAAGAATTTTCGTTCGATACGTAGGGAAAGTGGACGTAAGTTACATGCTGAAACTTACCACATTTTTGCTTGTGGGCTACAGTTTTGCTCTGAGCAGACAATCCAGACTGCTCAAAATTCAATTCACCCGAGGTCATCCCAAAAATGAAATGCCCCAAAGTTCTTCTGCTGACAGCCGCCACGCTGGCGGCGAGCCTGTTTCCCAACTTGCTCGCCGCGCAACCTTCTTCCAATGTTCATGTCTGGGTTACCGGCCTCAATGGCCCCCGCGGACTCACGTTCGGTCCCGACGGCAAGCTCTACGTTGCCGAGGCCGGTTCCGGCGGCACCACCTCGACAGCAGGTGCGTGCACCCAGGTCATTGCCCCCATTGGTCCTTACACCGGTGGGAATACCAGCCGAATCTCGAGTATCAACTCCGCAGGAACTCGGACAACCGTCGCTTCAGGCCTCCCCTCAACCATTGACGCCATGGGCGACATTTCCGGCGTTGCCGATCTGGCCTTTCTCGATGGAAGGCTTTACGCCCTGGAGGGTGGCGCCGGATGCTCCCACGGCGACTCCCTTCCCAACGGTCTTTACAGCGTCAACACCCAGACCGGCGCATGGAAGCTGGTTGCCAACCTCAGCCAGTTCANNCAGCATGGTCGAGTTCAACAACCGCCTGTATGCAGTTGAACCGAACCACGGCCAAATCGTCTCAGTCGGTGTGGATGGTTCCATTGCCAGCGTACTGGACGTATCCGCCTCGGAAGGCCACATCGTACCCACGGCCATAACCTCACACGATGGGCAGCTTTATCTCGGCAACCTCAACCAGTTCCCGATTGAGCCCAATTACGCTCGTATCCTGACGCTTGGCAATTCTGAGTGCAGCCAGGTCGCCGCTCCCGGACTCGACGACACAGGCGCTCTGCACAGCCTGCATATCCTCTCGTCGAAGGCCGGATTTACCACTGTAGTCGGAACCGCATTCGGCCCTGACGGCCTGCTCTACGTGCTTGAGCTCTCAGATGCCGCCGGTTTTCCGACTCCCGGTGACGGCAAGGTTGTTCGGGTGAAGGCTGACGGCGATATAGAGGATGTCGCAACTGGTCTCGTCGTTCCGACGGCCATGACCTTTGGTCCGGATGGGAAACTTTACGTTTCGAATTTCGGCGCAGCACCTCCGGGAACCGGCCAGATCGTTCGAATCGACATCCCGTAGACCGCAATGCGCAGTTCAATTCGTAACTGCTTCCCCTTCAAGGCCCCTACGAGGCGCCGTTTTGTGAAATCCGAAAAAGCGGCGCCTCGCTTTTCGCAATCGCGGGCCTTTTCTGAGCAATCGTAAAATTGCATGCCCCATTTTCCGGGCACTGGAGTGGCATTACTATCATTCCGCCATTACTACCCGGGCAACAACTCGGCGTGTGCCGGCTTCGTCCGGAAACATCCGTACCGCGAAGTCGGTTTGGCGACTGGAATCTCGCGGCCAAGCCCCTGGGGCGAAGATGCCCGGCGCAACCAGCGTTTCAGAGTGCCGATCACGGGCGACTGCCCGACGGCCAAATCCCGACGAATGAATTGGTCTTCTATCGTCCTCAGAAGCCGAGCTGCCGCAGCATGCAGCCCTGCGACAGCGCCTGCAATGTTCTTGTTACC
>PLHN01000003.1 GCA_003139975.1 Acidobacteriaceae bacterium | reverse complement strand
GCGCAGAGCGAGGCGCAGCGGTCGTTCGGCGACAACGAAGTCTATATCGAGAAAGCCATCATCAATCCGCGGCACATCGAAATGCAGGTGCTGGCGGATGAGCACGGGAACACAGTTTGGCTGGGGGAACGCGAGTGCTCGATCCAGCGGCGGCATCAGAAGGTGCTTGAAGAAGCGCCGTCGCCGATCGTCGACCCCGAGATGCGGCGGAGGATGGGAGAAGTCGCGGTCAAAGTCGCTCAGGCTGCCAACTACACGAATGCAGGCACGGTAGAGTTTCTGGTCGACCAGCAGAAGAACTTTTATTTCCTGGAAATGAACACGAGGCTGCAGGTAGAGCATCCGGTAACAGAGTTGACGACAGGGCTTGACCTGGTCCATTTGCAGATCCACATTGCCAACGGCGAAAGGCTGCCCTTCACGCAATCGGAAATCAGCATTCGCGGGCACGCGATCGAATGCCGCATTTATGCCGAGGACCCGGACAATAATTATTTCCCCAGCCCGGGCAAGATTACGCTGTTGCTGCTGCCTTCCGGGCCGGGCATCCGGCGCGACAGCGGAATGTACGAGGGCTGGACAGTTCCGCTGGATTACGATCCGTTGCTGGCCAAGCTCATCAGCCATGGAACCGACCGCAACCAAGCCATCATGCGATTGCAGCGGGCGCTTTACGAGTATTTTGTGGCTGGCATCAAGACCAACATTTCGCTGTTTCGGCGCATTTTGCGCGACGAAGATTTTCAGACGGGCAAACTCGACACGGGCTACCTCGACCGGTTGCTGGCGAAAGGCGATTCCAAAATTTCCGCGCACGCTCCAGAGCCGCGGATTGCCGCGATTGCGGCGGGGATGTTTGCCGCGCTCGACCCTGTTGCCCCGACCTCGCAGAATGGAAATGCGTCTGTCGAAGCCCCGGTTTCTTCGAACTGGAAACAGAAAGGACGCATCGCATCGCAGCGCTGAACCGTATGGTCTACGACGTGAGTGTGGGCGGCAAACCGCACCGGCTCGAACTTGAAAAGGCGGAAACCGGATGGAAATGCCGTCTGGACGGCAAAGAGATTCGTGTGGATGCGGTGCTTCCGCGGCGCGATGTGCTGTCGCTGATTGTCGATGGTCAGGCATTCGAAGTGAAGCGCGAACAGACTCTCACCGATCTTCATATGTGGGTGGGCAGCACGCGCTTTGCGGTGGAACTGCGCGATCCCCGCTCGCTGCGCGCGCGCAAAGGTTCGGCGCAGGATGAGAAAGGCCCGCGAAAAATCGTCGCGCCGATGCCCGGGCGGGTTGTCCGGTTGCTGGTGGCGGAGGGCGCCGAAGTCGAAGCCGGGCAGGGCATGATCGTAGTGGAAGCCATGAAAATGCAGAACGAGATCAAGTCACCCAAGAAGGGGATTGTGAAGAAAATGGCGGCGGCCGCGGGGGCTGCGGTGAATGCCGGCGATGTGCTGGCGATTGTCGAGTGAGAAATGACGCGGCGGTGGATAGTTCCTGCCCTGTTCTGGGCGATTTTTGCGAGCGCGCAAAGCAATCCTGCCGGTTCTAAATCGAAAATTACAGAGATGAGTTGCAATTCCTCGGACGAGTCCGCGCTGCGGCGGATTCCCGTGCATTGGAAAGACGATTACAACAATAAAGATGCGGCGGGGGTGGCATCGCTGTATAGCGAAAGCGCGTATTACCTGACCCAGCATTTCGTATCGGGCGTCGTGCACCCGCGGGCCAAAATTCAAGCTTACGTTCAGCGGGGAGCGGACGCTGGCTATCACATCGATTCCATCGAAATGCTCAGCCTTGAATGCTCGGGCGACTTCGCTTATACGATTACGCGCTACCTCGCCACGAATGGCGGCGAGAAGGCCATGGGCGTGAACCTGGTGGTGTTGCGTAAAATCGCCGGCAAATGGCTGATTGTGGCCCATGAAGCGGCGGTGCCAGATCCGGCCACGGCCGTACAGAGCCTCGACGAGGCCAAGCCACGCCAAAGCCGTAGCCATAGCCGCTAAGTCTGCCCAGGGCCAAGCACCTCCGTCATCTGAAATGAACCAGGTTGCGCGCGGTAGCATGAAGTGCACGCCGGAGGTGCCATCTGAAACCGCAGCGCATCATCAGCTACGCGACATTAGCCATTTCGATTGTGACGCTGGTCCTGGTTCTGCGGCGTCCGGCGCCGGTCGCCACGCCGGCGGCACCTGCGGCTGTGGCCGCCAGCGCGCAGTCGTTTCAGGAAAAGCTTAACCAGCTAGGGCAACCTAAGACATCCGACTCGAGCGCTGAGGAAGTCCGCATTACTCCGGATGAGATCAATGCAGCGCTCGCTCAAGCGGCGGGCACGCTGCCGACGAGCGGATCGGCGCCGGATGCGTCGATGGAATTTCCCGGGCCGGTGCCGAGTGTGAAGGACTATCAGGTTTCCATGGATGGCGATCTGGTGCGTGGGCAATTCGTAACGCAGATTGCGGGCAAGGACGTTTATCTGACGCTGGCTGGTCACATCGGAGCCAAGGATGGGTACGCGACGTTTGACGCCACCGAAGTGAAGATCGGGAACCTTGCTGTTCCTGCCTCGCTTATCAACGACGTGCTGCAGAAGAAGCTGGCAGAGCAACGAGATCAGCTCAAGCTGCCTCCCAACGTGAAAGACCTCAAAGTCGAAAACGGCCAGCTTGTGTTTGTGGAAAAGTAATTCTCTTCGCAGAGTCGCTGAGGTGCCTTGGACTCGGCAGGAAATGCCCGCTGACATACCTTCCAACCTTTTGTAAAGCAAAATTTGCCGGGAACGGCACACCGTGGTTTGCGTGCGTGAGAACTTTGTAATTTGCTCCTAATCGCTTTCTAACCCCCTGCGCTTTGAATAGTCAGCATGACAACTTTTCCGATAACGCCGAGCGCGGCGGAGCATGTCCTGGTGGCGAGTCCGAGTACGGCAGTGCGCGAGCGAGTTCTCGAGAGCCTGCTTCCCGGAGCCCGCCGGGTGGAGCAGGCACGCGGAGGCGCGGAGGCGCTTGTTCACCTGGAAAAAGGATGCTGGGAGGTGCTGTTTCTTGACCGCCGCTTGCCCGACCTTGACGCCGAGGAAGTGAGGCAAACGGTGCGCGAGCGCTATCCCTCGGTCGCGGTCGTGCTGCTCGACAACGAAGCGGACACCTCGACTGCGCCGGCCGCGGTGAGCGCCGCGGCACCCCTAGTGGCATGGGCGGGTGCGGGAAGCGAGGCGGCCGACGACAATGAGCAGCGCCATGAGGGAGGGGTTGTTCAAACGGCGCGGTGCGGACGAGATGACGGGTCTCAGTTAAGATCGGCTGGGTTTAAAGGCGCTGCCACTCTGCCCGGTATGATTGGCAACTCAGCGGCGATGCAGGCCGTTTATCGTCTGACGAATCTGGTGGCGGCGTACGGCACGACCGTGCTGATCACGGGCCCGACGGGCAGCGGGAAGGAACTGGTGGCGCGTGCGCTGCACGAGTTGAGTCCGCGGGCCGCGCGGACCTTCGCTGCGGTCAATTGCGCAGCGATCCCGGAGACGCTGCTCGAAGCCGAATTGTTCGGATATTCGCGGGGCGCCTTCACGGGCGCGCTGCAATCGTATGCGGGCAGAATCCAGGCGGCACATCAGGGGACGCTCTTTCTGGATGAGATTGGAGACATGCCCCTCAGCCTGCAACCAAAGCTACTGCGCTTTCTCGAGCAGAAGGAACTACAGCGACTGGGGAGCACGCAGGTGGTGCGCGTGGATGCGCGCATCGTGGCGGCGACGAATCAGGATTTGCTCACCCTCGTTGGACAAGGGAGGTTCCGGGAAGATCTCTACTATCGCCTAGCGGCATTCCCGCTCGCCATACCGCCGCTGTCGGAACGACCCGGAGATGTGGTTCAGCTGGCGGCTTATTTTCTCGAGAGATTCTCGGCGCGTCCGCCAGCACCCGTGTTGTCGGAGGAGGCGACGGCGCAGTTACGGGCGCAGCGCTGGCCGGGCAACGTGCGCGAACTGCAGAACGTAATGGAACGCGCGCTGATCCTGGCGGAGGGGGAGCCGGTGGTGCGGCCTCCGCACCTGATGCTGCGGGACTCTGGCCTTCGGAGCCACCACCCGGACGATAGGACACCTTCATCCGAACTTGCCCTAAGAGCCTTCTAAGGCAATTTCTGCCGCGTTGGCAGGCCTTTTGCAATACAGACCCATATGTCGAGCTCATTTCCGCCACCTCATGATCCGGTCCGCGATGCCGACCATCCGCTGGCGCGCGCGTTTCGTTCGTTCACGGAAGCCGCCGGATCGCTCGAACGCACCTATGGACAATTGCAGGGGCAGGTGGCGCATCTGCGGCAGGAACTGGAGGTCACCAACCGCAACCTGACGGTGAGCCTGGAAGAAAACCGGCGCATGCGCGAGCGCCTGCGGCGCATTCTGGAAGGCCTGCCCTGCGGCGTTCTCGTCATGGAAGGCGAGAAGCGCATTGCGATTCTGAATCCCGAAGGGAGGCGCTTGTTCGGGGGGAAGTTTGACGCTGTCGACAAGCTGCCTCCGGCGCTGGCGCGGGCGCTGGCCAGGTCCCGAGAGAGCGGCGAAGAGCAGGAGATCGAACTCTCGCGCGGCGCGGAAGGGACGGTGTGGGTGGCACTGCGCCACGCATGGCTCGAACAAAACTCCGATAGGAAGAGTTCGGTTTTCATTTTGCGGGATACGAGCGCGGCCCGACAACTGGAGCGCGACCGTGAAAATCTTCGCCGGCAACAGGCGCTGGTCGAAATGTCGGCGTTGCTGGCGCATGAGATTCGGAATCCGCTGGGAAGCCTGGAACTGTTTGCCGGGCTGCTCGCCGAATCGGGCCTGGAAGACGAGAAACGACGCTGGATCGAGCACGTGCAGGCAGGGTTGCGCTCGCTTTCTTCGACCGTCAACAATGTGCTCGATCTGCACAACGAGCCGCCGCCCGAACGCGCGGCGATGGATGCGGGAGAGCTGCTCGGGTGGGCCTACGATTTTCTGCTGCCGCTCGCGCACCAGGCGCGGGTGGAATTGCAGACTGTCAATGGACTGTGCGGGGTGTCGGTGGCTGCGGACCGGCATTTGCTCGAACAGGTGCTGCTCAATCTCGCGCTCAATGCCTTGCACTTCATGCCGAACGGCGGATGGCTGGCCATTCAGGGCCGCGATTGCGGCGCGGCGGGTGTCGAGATTGAGGTTCGGGACACGGGGCCGGGAATTCCCGAAGAAGACTTGCCGCGCGTCTTCGAGGCCGGATTCACGACGCGTCCGGGGTCGACCGGGCTGGGGCTCGCGGTGTGCCGCAGAATTTTAGAACAGCACGGCGGCTCGATCGCGGCCGAGAGCAAAGCCGGGCATGGGGCGACGTTCCGCGTGCGTCTGCCAGCGGCGGCGCCGACTGTCGGCCCGATCGCGGAACTCATGATGCAGGACAGCGCCGAGGCCGCTGGTTCGGCCACCACGGGAGTTCATTCATGAAGCGGCTGCTCATTGCCGACGACGATGCCGGCATGCGCGCCGCCCTCGAAGCNNCGGTTTGCGTTGCGCGGCTGGCAGGTGGATGTGGCCGTCAACGGCACCGAGGCGCTGGCCAAGTTCCGCCCGGGTCTGCATACGCTGGTAATCACCGATGTGCGCATGCCGGGCTGCGACGGCTTCGCGCTGATGCGGGAAGTGCAGAATTCCTCGGCGCGCACCGCGGTGATCCTGCTGACCGCATATGGTTGCGTTCCGGACGCGGTCGACGCCATGCGCAACGGGGCCTGCGACTACCTGGTGAAGCCGGTCGCGTTTGAAAAGCTGGAGCTAGCAGTGGAGCGGGTACTGCGCCACGCCGAGACCAGTGAAGGCAAGAACAAAGACGCGGAATCGGTAATTGGAAAGTCTGCCGTGTGGCTGCAGGCGCTGGCGCGGACGCGGCAGGCGGCTTCGAGCGATGCCGACGTTCTGATCGAAGCCGAAAGCGAGCTGTTCGGCCACGCGCGGGGCGCTTTCACGGGAGCGGTTGCGGCGCGGCCCGGCAAGTTCGAGTTGGCAAGCGGGGGGACGCTGCTGCTCGACGAAGTGGGGGAAATGCCGATGGCGTTGCAGCCGAAACTGCTGCGCGC
>PLHN01000186.1:2539-3846 GCA_003139975.1 Acidobacteriaceae bacterium | reverse complement strand
GCCGCCGCAGACGACCGGCGGCGTGTTCGTCTATGTGGGGAACCAGGGGTCAGTAAGCGGCTCGGTCAGCGCGTTTGCGCTTTGCACCGTGGTGGGCAGCCAAGGCAACGGCGGCAACAATTGCACGCAGCAACAGGTGAATAGTAACCTGCTGATTTCAATCGGCACGCCCGCCGCGGCCGGGAAAACTCCGGCGGCAATGGTGGTCGATCCGACCAACAGCTTTCTTTATGTCGTCAGCTCCGGTTCGAACCAGCTGTTTGCCTTCCAGATCTCCACCGGAACGGGCGTGCTGAGCCCGCTCTCTCCGGCGAACCAGCCGACCGGGGGTACACCTGTGGCACTGGCTATGCAAACAAATTCCAACGCCCTGGATAACTTCATCTACACCTCGAACAGTCAGGGCGAGAGCATTACGGGCTTTACCGCAAGCGCGACCACGGGACAGCTGAGTACAAGTACGAGCACAACACTGTTTACGCCTGGGCTGCCCAGTGGGATGGCAGCAAGGTAGGCCCATTTCGACCGTGGCGCCGGCATCTTGCCCGCTGTCCCGAGGGCGTCCCGCCCTCGGCACCGCGGTGTCCTTCGTGTCAATGATCTCCCGGTCGCGCTACGAATTCGTGCGATTTCTCAATCACCCGATCGCCCGTTGACTAGGTTGGCATGCGGAGGATCAAATACCCTCCGATAAATCCGAAGACAAGGTTGGGCGACCAGGCGGCGACGGTCGGCGGGAGCTGGCTGAGATTGCCCATGGCCTCGAACAAGGCTGAGATCATCCAATAGAAAACACCGATGCCGACGGCGGTGGCAACACCGGTGAGAGCGCCGCGTTTCCCGGTGGTGAGCGCGAATGGGATGGCGAGAACCGCCATGACCAGCGTGATCAGCGGATAAGCGATTTTCTTCTGGAGCTGTACCCGCAGGCGCACCACGTCAAAGCCGCTCTGCTCCAGATCGTAGATGTAGCGGCGCAGTTCCTCATAATTCATTTCCGACGACTGCTTCACTTCCTTCTTGAAATAGGCAGGCGCTTCATTGAGCTGCGGAAACGTGGCGGCATCGAACTTGCGATAGTCCTCAATGGCGGAGCCGTTCAGGCTGCGCTCCCATCCTTGTTCGTATACCCAACGGCCCATGGGAGGAGACCAGCGCGCGCGCTCGGCGGTAATACGGTGCGTGATCTGGAAGGTCTTGGGATCGAACTGAAACACGGTGACGCCGCCGAAGGCGTCGCGATCGGGGTCGAACAACTGGTAATAGTAAATATCGGAATGCTGGCCGAAGATCCACTTGCGGTCGGG
>PLHN01000186.1:0-2532 GCA_003139975.1 Acidobacteriaceae bacterium | reverse complement strand
TTGGTGTAAGGAAGATAGAACTGATCAGAGGCGAACAGAACGCCCGCGACCAGGGCAGAGGCAAACAGCACCGGGATGATGATGCGGTAGAGGCTGATACCCGTGGCTTTGATGGCCGTAATTTCGTTCGAACGTTGTAAGAGTCCAAAGGTGACGAGCACGGCCAGCAGCATGCTCATCGGGGCAATCGGGTAATAAAGAAAATATGGCGNNTCTCCCACGATCAAGACGGAGATGCTGTTGCGCAGAATGTCGCCGAGTAGCTCGAAGAGCGTGAAGACCAGGAGCAGCGTGACGAAAGCTCCGCCAATCATGAACAGATAGAGCAGGAAGTCACGCAGAACATAGTCGTCGAGGATCGTAGGGAAGCGGAGATGCAGGAAGCGCCGCGGCCGCTTAGCGCGGCTGGAGGCGGAGGCCGCGATCAAAATGCCGCGGTCAGCCGAGACCGGAGGCGAAGCGAATCCTGGCCTGACAGACTGCGAAGCTGCTCCATTGTCGACAGGGAGTTGCGCCTTCGAACTTCGGAACCACAAACTGATGGGGNNGAAAAGTGAGATCTGCCAGCCATACTCCCGCGGCGGGAGACAGACGCGACTGCCGGGCCAGCGACACTCCAATCAAAGAAATGGAGTAGTAGAGGAATACCAGAAGAATCGTCAGCACAAATCCGCTCGATTTGCCACCCTTTTTCGACGAGAGGCCGAGAGGAACGCCGACCATGGCGAGTACTAGGCAAGCTGTGGGCAACGCGAAGCGGCGATGAAATTCGATCAATGTCCACCGCCGCGTCGTGGCATCGGCGGTGCGTGCCGTGGCAAGCAGTTGACCGACGTTCATCTGGCTCAGCGTAGCTGGCTCGCTCTGCTGGCGGTTCTGCGCGGCGGGAACATGGATCGGAATGTCGGTCACTTGAAATGTGGAGATCTGATACTGATCAGGATTCTTCGGATCCGATTCGTGGGTCGAACCGTCGGTGAGATGGAGATCGAGCCGGTCCGCACCCTGGCTGACGAGGAGTCCTTCGCGAGCAAGTGTGACACGGGGCGCTGCAGGATCGGAAAGATCAGCCAGGAATACGCCTTTCCAGACGGCGCCTCCGGCCATCGCTTTGACGTCCTGCACGTAAAGGATGATTTTCGGGAAGCCCTCGTAAAACACACGCGGCTGCACTTCAAACGAGGCCTGCGACGATTGCAGCCGGTTTTGCAGGTTATCGAGGGAAGCCAGCGACCGTGGAGCGATATAAACGCTGTTAGCCAGAGCAAGCAGCCATGCGACGACGACAAAAATGGAGCAGACCCGAAGAAAAGTCCAGACACTGAGGCCGCTGGCGCGCATGGCGGTCACTTCGCTATCGGCGGACAGGCGGCTGAGGCCGATCAGAATGCCTACCAGCACGCCCATCGGGATTGTGTACGTCAGTGCGACGGGGATCGTATAAAAGAAGATCTCGGCGATGCTCGGCAAAGGAGCGCTATTGCGGACGACCAGTTCAAGAATCCGGCCGAGATCGCGCGTAAAGAGAATGAACGTGAAGACTGCAGCGCCGATCAGCGCGTGGGAGACGACTTCTCCCAGGATATAGCGGGTGAGGATGCGGATCCGCACAATGCACAATAGTGGCTGAATGCGAGTCTAGCACGGAGTCGCGAGCAGAGTTTGCTTTGTGGCGCATGTTCATAGAGAATTCGGAATTTGCGTGGAGGGGAAATGAAGTTGGCGCGTACGCGTAACGTTGTGAGCTTTCTTGCGGTGCTGGCCATCGCGGTTGCGGGTTGGGCACAACAGCCGTCTGAGTTGAAGCCGGTCACCGACCGATTGGCGGCGTCGATTTATGGCGGGCCTTCGATGACGACGTTGGGCGAGTTGACGGACGGAATCGGGGGAAGGCTCACGGGTTCTCCAGCTTATGTCCGAGCCACCGAGTGGGCGGCGGCAAAGTTTCGCAGCTATGGGATCGAGAATGTGCGGCTGGAGCCGTTCAAGATCGACGCTGGTTGGCAGCGCGGGACGGCGAGCGGCGCGATGTTGAGCCCGCTGGCGCGGCCGCTGTATGTGGCCTCGCTCGGGTGGGCGCCTTCGACCCCGCAGGGAGGAGTGGAAGGTGCGGTCGTGTTGGTCGGCGACATTTCGGTTGAGGCGCTTCAGGCGCGGGGCGACGAGCTTCAGGGGAAGATTGTTCTGCTCGATAGCACCAAACTTCTGGCGGAAGGTTACGGCAAATTGCTGCCCAAGCTGGAGGCGGCTTTTCCGGCTCTCGCCAACGCTGGGGTGCTGGCGGTCATGATGGAGGATCGCGCTCCCAACAACGTCATCAACGCGCATGCCAGTTTGTGGGGAGCGAAGCTGGTGCCGCTGCCGGAAGTCGAGCTTGGAATGGAAGACGCCAAGCTGATTCGGCGGGAACTGGAACGCGGGCTGGTGACGGTGCATTTGACAGTCGAGAACAAGACATCGGGGGAAGACACGGTTAACAACGTCGTCGCGGAGATTCGCGGACGCGAGCGGCCGGAAGAATGGATCCTGATC
>PLHN01000447.1 GCA_003139975.1 Acidobacteriaceae bacterium | reverse complement strand
ACTTCTCCCGAACGAAGAATCGGGCGATCTTGGATTTCCGTTGCGCCCACCGTTCCCTGGGTGGCGGACTCGGCAATTCCGATGAGGCTATCCTCCCGGCCCTGCACACTTATGGTGGTGCTCACGGAGCCCACAGCCAGAGAGATGCGCAGCGGGGCCGGCGCCTCAGTGGTCCCTATGGTGACGGGCATTTCTGTGGTTTCAAAACCGGGATTCGATACCACGAGTCGATAATTACCTGCCGCGAGTCCAGAAATAATGAAGGAGCCGTTCCCGTCCGACTGTGTCGTTCTTTGTACAGTACCGTTCGGGCTTCGAACCTGCACGGTAGCCCCAGCAATCACCGCGCCAGACGTGTCAACGACAGCTCCTGCTAGCTGAGGCGGATAAGCCTTATCGCTGGTTTGCGCTCGAGCGGCCGCCACACTGAGCAACGTTGCGGTCAAGAGCAGGCGTGTCATCATGCTCATATCACGTTCTCTCAGTTCGTGCTACCCACCAGATAACACGACTCTCAATATCGTGCTACACTGTAGCACAAGTTCATAACGCCAATTGCTGCATGTCACAAGTTCCAGGCCCTACAGGGTTTTCCTGAATGCGCGATAGGGCTTTCCCGGCCGTTGCGTCAGCCGTGTTTGTGGGTATGGTGTGACACGGTCTCAGGAGAGCTCATCACGAGGCGCCCATGCTGCACGCCTTTTGTGCTGATCAGTCGATCCGCCAGCTTTTGCACATCTCTCGACTTGCCGCGCAGAACCACCACCTCCAGACAGTTTGCATGGTCGAGATGCGCATGCAGCGTAGAAATGACAAGTGCGTGAGACTCGTGCTGGAGATCGGTGAGCTTCTCAGGCAACAGACGAGTGTGATGATCGTAAATGAGGGTGACCGTGCCCACGACAAGCGCACTTCCAGAAAGCACTGCCGAGCCAACGAGCCGGTCACGAATTAAATCGCGAAACGCCTCCGAGCGGTTTTCGTAACCCTTGCCGGCAATGTAGGAATCGAACCGGTGTAAGAGGTCGGAATCAATCGATACGCCGATCCTGCTCAATTCTGCCATGGCATTCTCTCTCAATGCGGTTCATTCGTCACGCTAGCGTAGCACATATCTATAGAGACGTAGCGACAAGCGCGCCCATGGCTCTCGCGTTCAGGATTCAACGTCAACAGCATCCTCACGCTCGAATCGAACTACAATTCGAAGCAGCGCTCCCACCGTGCTCTGGCGACATGCCATTTTCGCCGTGGTCTTCAGCCTGTCGGGTTGGGCACAGACGGTGCCTCCACCTGACGCGTCCCCTCCCGCCCTGCGCGCCGCCGTTCCTCTGTTGTGCACCGAGAATATTGCGGCGTTCCGCACCTTCGTCCGCGGCACCGGCCTGATCGCCGATTCCGGCGGCACGCTGCTGACGGCAGCCCACGTCATTTTGCAGGCCCACTTTAACTGCACTCTCAGCGTCATGATCCCCGATGACGAATGGATTCACGCCGGTCATTTGCGCAGATTTCTCCTGGCTCGCTGCCATCTGAACGAATTGCTCGACCTCGCGGTTTGCCGCCTCCAGCCAGCCGATAATCCTCGCGATCTGGGCTACATCCGTGCAGCTCCGCTTCGCTTCCGCCAAGTCACGCCTGGCGAACCTGTGTCCGTTACCGGGTTTGCCGGATGGGTGTTGGCGCCTCTGACCCGTAGCGGACGCATAACCGGGCAGGAGGACTATCGGCGTCAGGACGGATGCCGCTGCAACTTCGCAACCAACATTGTGGCCGTTGAGGGCATGAGCGGCAGTCCGGTGATCTCTCCCCAAGGAGAAGTCCTCGGGATTATCACTCAGGCCGGCAAGGGAAGATTTCGCGGTACTTCGTTCGGGGTCAGCTTCGAAGATGCCAGGAGTTTCCTGATAGCCGAAGGCGTCGTCGTGCCTGCGTCACCTCACGAAGCAATTTCGCAGCCAACGACAACGCAGTTCCCCGCTAAGTAAGAAAGTTCTGACGGATGAAGTATTAAGCAGTCCTCCGTAACCTCTGTGCACTCGGTGGTTAGCGCCTTTTGCAGGCACCAATCAGACTTCTCCGAGCCAAACCCAAGCCGCTCCCACTAGGCGCCTTTCTGCTGGCTGCCAACGGAACTCAGCAGTTTTTCCGCCGCTTCCCCCGGGTCCTGCGAAGAGAAGTTTTCGTCCAAAACCACGATGGCCACTGAAGGATCGATTTCCTCCAGCACCTTCCGCGTGGGCTTCCCATAAACCGCTTGCATGCGCGACGAAATCACCACCAGCTTTGCCTTGGTTGCCTTGAGCAGGATGCGCGCGTCCTCAATTGTTGCCGTGGTCAGGGCATTGTATCCGGCGCCGCACAGCACTTCTCGCATGAACGTCCGCACATCCATCGATTCGTAAACGCAAAGGATGCGCGATTGTGCGTCTGCGATCTTTGCCCGCGAGTAGCGCGACCCCAAATACGCTGCCGTGATCGCCTCCTCCACGGTGTCATAGACTTCAAATTGCGAAATCAGGCCCGTCATCTCGAGGGTTTTGCGCGTTCGCGCCGGCACGCCGCTGAGCTTGACGTCCCCTCCCTTCGCCCGCGCAGCCTGCATCAGCCGCACCAGCGCTCCCAATCCGCTGCTGTCGATGAACTCGACATGGTCGAGTTCCAGCACAATGTCGCCGTACTTCACGATGGAATCTCCCACCGAAGAGTGCAGCGTAAACACTTCGTTCCCGGACACGATTCTGCCGTGACACTGCACTACCAGCACATCCCCCACCGGCCGGCTCTCTAAACGCAACTGCATGTCGGGTCCCCCAGTCTGATTCGCTTCCAGGTCACGGCAGTGTACACCAACATCTTTCACCCCGCAGGATGTTTTCGAAAGCACAGCCCTTCCCCCCATTGCTTCGCAACCGTCACGCTGGCCCCATCCGGGCACTTTGTTGGCACGCCAAAATGAGGTAGCGTATGACTGTGAATCTGCGGCAGAATCGTTCGATCCGTATAAGGAAAAAGGCTTTGCGTTTAGGGGTCGAACTCCACCGGGGATCGCTTCGTGTCTAACCCATCGGCCACATTGTCTCCTGGAGATCTTGTCGGCAACTACAAGATCCTCGGCCTGGCCGGCTCCGGAGGCATGGGTGTTGTCTATCGCGCGCTCGACGTAAAGCTCGAGCGGACGGTTGCCCTGAAGTTTCTTCCCGAACACCTGGTTGCAAGCGCCGAAGACAAAGAGCGCTTTCTCCGCGAAGCCCGCACCGCTTCCTCGCTCGACCACGCCAACATCGGCGTCATTTACGGCATGGAGGAGCACGACGGCCGCTCCTTCATCGTCATGGCCTATTACGTAGGAGAAACGCTGGCCCGCAAACTTCTTCGCGGCCCTCTGCCGGTACCCGATGCCGTGAACATTGCCATCCAGATGACGGAAGGTTTGGCCGCTGCCCATGCCGGCGCCGTCGTGCACCGCGACATCAAGCCCTCCAACGTGATCCTCACGCAGCGCGGAGTCATCAAGGTCGTGGACTTCGGCCTGGCCCGACTCGCGTCTTCGACCGGCAGCACCCAAAGCATGAGCACGGCCGGCACCATTGGCTACATGTCGCCCGAACAAACCACCGGCCAGCCCGGAGTCGACCAGCGCACCGACATCTGGGCCATCGGTATCGTGCTCGCCGAAATGCTCACCGGCAAGAATCCTTTCCAGCGCGAATCTCCCGCCGCCACCATCTTCGCCATTTTGAACGAGCCGCCGCGGCCCATGGACGAAGTGCCCTTGGATCTGCTGCGCATCATCTACCACGCGCTTTCCAAAGATCCCGCCACCCGTTATCACAGTTGCCGCGAGATGCTCACCGACTTGCAGGAAGCGCGCAGCCAGCTCGTACCCGCGCCGGCTTCATCTCCGGCCGCGCGCACTCCGTCCGGAGTCCATCCTCCGTCGGGACCACGGCCCTCCACCCTCACCGCAAAAGATCTGCGCGAGCAGATCGAACGCGCATCGCGTCCTATGTGGGGAACCACCGCGCCCCCGCCGAGATCCCCTCGGTGGCTCGTCGCCTTGGGCACTGTCGCAATCGTCGCAGCCGTGCTCTCGTTTCTTCCGCCGGTCCGCGACCGCATCTCCGGCTGGTTCGCCCGCACCGAAGATCACATCGCGGTTCTGCCCTTTGAAAACGTCGGCAGCGATCCTGCCAACGAGGCCGTTTCCGCTGGACTCATGGATAGTCTCGCCAGCCGCCTCACCAATCTCGAAGTCGGCAAGCAGTCGCTCTGGGTCGTGCCCGCCAGTGAAGTGCGGCGGCTCAAGATCTCTGATCCCCCCTCGGCTCTACGTGAACTAGGCGCCACCGTTGCCATCGAAGGAAGCCTGCTGCGCGAGGGCCAGACCATCCACCTTACAGTCAATCTGATTAACACCAGGAGCCTTCGCCAGATCGGCTCCTTCATGCTCGAAGACCGTGCCGGAGACTTCTCTTCCCTCGAAGACGAAGCGGTCGCGCGCGTGGCCAAGCTCATGCGCATCGACGTTACGCCCGAAATGCTGCGCGCCATGGGTGGAGCGGTCAATGCCGGTGCCTACGAATCGTATCTCAAGGCTCTCGGCTACACCCAGCGCTTCGACAAGGCAGGCAACCTCGATCTCGCCATCACGGCGCTCGAAAGCGCCGTCAAAGTTGATCCCCGCTTTGCCCTCGCCTATGCCCAGCTCGGCGAAGCCTACCGCCTGAAATACCAGCTCGACAAAAACACCAAATGGATTGACGAAGCTCTGGCCAACTGCAACAAGGCCGTTCAACTGGACGACCGCCTGCCCGCCGTCTATGCCACCCTCGGCCACATCCACCGCAGCACCGGAAAATACGATCTCGCCCTTCAGGAGTATCAGCGCGCGCTCCAACTCGACCCGCACAGCCCCGATGCGCAGAGCGGCCTGGCCCAGTCTTATGAAAGCGCGGGACGCACCGCCGATGCCGAAGCGGCCTTCCGCAAGGCGATCGCTCTGCGCCCGGATTCCTGGAGCGGCTACAACCAACTGGCGGTTTTCTTGTATAACCACCAGCGTTACGACGAAGCCATTGCGCAGTATAAGCACGCCATCCAACTGACTCCCGACAATGCTCCCCTCTATCTCAATTTGGGCGCGGTCTACAGCGACATGGGAGAGCGGCACTTTGCCGATGCCGAACAGATGTACCGCAAATCGATTGCCCTCGACCCCAGTTACGGCGCCTTCGCCAATCTTGGATACCTCTACCTCCAGGAAAAGAAATACGCCGAAGCCGCCGACATTGAGCAGAAGGCTCTGCAACTGAACGACCGGGATTATCTGGTCTGGGGCAATCTGGCATTTGCCTACGAGGGCTTACAGGACAAGGACAAGGCGGGCAAAGCCAGGGACCGGGAGCTCGCCTTGCTGGAACAGACGGCGCAAGCTAATCCCCGCGACGCGGTCGCGCAGTCCATTCTTGGACTGCTCTACGCCAAAAAAAAGCTGCGCGAGGAGGCCGTTTCTCACATACAATCGGCACTCGCTCTTTCCCCTGATGACGCCAATGTTCTGGAGAACGTCGGCGAAGCATACGAGGATTTAGGTGACCGTAAGCAAGCGTTGCAGTACATTGAAAAGAGCCTGCAGAAAGGCTACAGCCTCGCCGACCTGAAAAGCATACCGGACCTCGAAGGCTTGTTGTCGGATCCAAATTTTCACGCCAGCGGTAAGTAGTCGGAAGCGATAGTGAGGTTTCAGAAGAATAGAATCAGAAGAATAGAAAATGAAGAGGTGCCGTAGGACACGCAGCCTCTTCAGGTTGTTATCCGAGTTGGATTGACGCTGCCATACCGGGCCTTAAGTTGTGGGGAATCATTTACGGGCCGCGTTTCTAAATCCAATCCACCAGGAGTCAGCCATGGCCACAGCACGTGTCATTCCCAGGGAAGAGCTAGCGCAGACAATCGATTTCCTCTACGACGGTTCCACCCTTACCGTCTCGCCGCAAGGCGTCAAAATCGCAACGGGGGAACAGGTTAACTTCTCCAACTCCTCCAGTTCCACCGCCAGCATCAGCATCAGCTTCAAGGCCAATGCGCCCGGGCAGGCCATGTTCGGCACCACAACCAGCATCACCGTTGCTCCGGGAGCAACCGTTTCACTCACCGCGGCAAACGCCAATTGCAGCGTGAACTACACCGTGTCCGTAAACGGCACGAATGTCGGTGGCCCGTACTCGATCCAAGCTGGAACCGGCCCGATTTACGTCCAGGTTCTCTACACCGCCGGCCAGGGAGATTCCAGTCCTGACCCAGTCGCGCTTCCCGTGGCAGGTACGTTGGAAATGGTCTGCCTGGACCCCCATGCCTACAACGTTGGCTGGAATACCCAGCCGTTCAGCACTCCCCTGAATCTGACTGCGCAAACTGGCAATGCCGCTCATACGGCCAACGTGACCGCCGGGACCTATACCTACACGCTCACCCTCAAGACCACTCCTCTATTGGGGATTGGCGGGGGCAAAGTGATCATCCAGGCCTAGCAACGCTAGCACACACGCAACCTGGAGACCCCGCAGCAGGTTACTGCTGCGGGGTTTCTTTTTCTCGCTTTTCTGATGCGGTTGCAGTCAGCGCAACGCGGCTGTGTAACCCGCCTAGGCTCGAACCTGTACGGACACTAACTCGGGGATGCACCGCGAAGTTTGGATGGACTTGACAGTATCTTCAGCTGTGAGCTTTCCCATGGCAAGCGCCAGCTTGCGATTGGTGGTTGTCTGTATTGGGTTTCGATCAATCCGCTGAACGTATGCGGGGGTGGAAGTGCCACGATTCAGTCTCACAAAGAACTTAGTATTTTTCACTATATTCATTGTACGCTTCGCACCGGTTCTTCGCCTCGCGATGGATGATTGCTCTTTTCCCTTGGTTTTGTCGGACTCGACCGTCACCGCGTAGGACGGCTAACGGTTTAGAAACGGATTCTCTTCCCGTTCCTCTCTGATCGTCGTCATCGGCCCGTGGCCCGGAATCACGACGGTTTCGTCGGGCAAGGTCAACACGCGGTCGTGCAGCGAGCGAATGATCTTTTCAAACGAGCCTCCCGGCAGATCGGTACGGCCGATGCTGCGCGCGAAGAGCGTGTCGCCGGCAATCAGTAACTTCTCCGCGGGAAAGTAGAGGCACACGCTGCCTTCGGTGTGACCGGGAGTGTGCAGGACATTGGCCGAGAGACTGCCGGCTTCGAGTTTCTGTTCGTGCTTCAGATCGGCCTCGATTTCGACCTTGCCCGGCGACTGCATGCCCAGCCAACTGGCCTGCACATCCAGCATCTTCAACAGCGCCAGGTCATTCTGGTTGAGCAGAATGGGGGCGCCGGTTTGCGCCCGCAACTTCATCGCTCCCCCAACGTGGTCGAGGTGCGCATGGGTGATGACGATCTGCTTCACCTTCAGCTTGTTCTGGTTGATGATGGCGAGGATGCCTTCGATGTCATCGCCCGGATCGATGACCATGGCTTCGTGCGTGATTTCATCCCCAATGATGGAGCAGTTGCACTGCAGCGGCCCGACGGGAAGAACTTTGTGGATCATCGCTTCATTGTCTCAGCTTTCAGCCGTCAGCTTTCAGTT
>PLHN01000267.1 GCA_003139975.1 Acidobacteriaceae bacterium | reverse complement strand
CTATCTGCGCGAGTGGCGCCGTTCCATCGCCCGCGAAAACAAGATTCCCGCCTACGTCGTCTTGCACGACAGCACGCTCGAAGAGTTGTGCCGCCGCCGGCCCAAGAAGCTCGCCCAGCTTATGCAAATTGCCGGCATCGGCGTGCGCAAAGCCGACGTGTATGGAGCGGAAATTCTTCAGGCCATCCGTAACTTTGAAGACGGAGCGCGCGCCACGCCGACCGCGCCCAAGGAACTGACTCCGGGCGAAGAAACGCTGCGCTTGCTGCAGGAAGGCCGCACCTTTGAAGAAATCGGCCGCCTCCGTGCGCGCCAGCTTTCCACCATCGTCGGCACAATCGCCAACCTGATCGAAACCGGCCACGTGAAACTCGATCCCAAATGGATCTCTCCCGACGCCCAGCCGCTGATCGAGTCCGCGTGTCTGGAAAAAGGCGTCGAGCGCCTGCGCGATATCAAAGACGCCCTCCCCCCTTACGTCAGCTTCAACGATATCCGCCTGGTCGTAGCCAGCCTGCGCGCCGAAAAAAGACTAGGCGCAAAGATCGAGGTGAAAACCGCCTAGCAGGTTCCGGAAACGGTCGGGATTTTCGGTGGCGCAGCGCGACAGCCGACTCTGTTGCGGGTATCCGTGCTACCTCTGACGTTGGCCTTGATGATGGGCGAAAAATCCCGCTTACATTCAAAACCGCCGGCTGCAGCGTCAACGAGCGCTATCGGCCGGTTACGACAATTGACCTCTGCCAGCGTCCAGACGGCCCGGCCATCACGTTTGGGGACTGCTTTCGCCCACGTTTGAGATCAGCGTTCCCTCCCGCTCACTGCTTTTGTGCAGTCCCGCAAATAGCGAGGTTCCCGGTCTTGTTGGTCTGCACGATTTGCAATCCGTCGGCGAGCGCCCCAGTGGCCGTGTTCAGCACAAGCACATACTGTGTTCCAGTGCTCAGCGAGATCGTTCCAATGCCGTCGGAGTTCACCGTATACGTGCCGGTGAAGGTCTGCGTTTGCAGCGTTCCCCCGCCCTCCATAGAGCTCGACGATCCCTTAACGTTCCCCTTCCCGTCAAAAGTGAACAGACCGTTCCCGGCGTAGATGGGTTGGCTTGCATCGGCAGTCCATTCGTCAGCTTGGAAGCTGTAATTTCCCTTTAAGGTCGCCATAGTGTAGGTCTTTGCCGTCGAGGACTGCAGCAAGGCCGTACTGGTGCCCACTTCGTTGTCGCCCAGATTCGTGACCAGCAACAGTTGTATGCCGTGAGCGATCTTCGCGGAAGTCGAATTGATAACGAATGCCCATTGCCAGCCCGGCGAAAACGCGATCGTGCCCGTGCCGTTAGTGTTCACTGTGTAGGTCCCGGTGAACGTCCCGGCTATTAGGCTGCCGTTTACCATTCCTGTATACGACTCCGTGACATTGCCCACGCCGTCGAATGTCATGACTCCTATCACTCCGCCTTGCGGGACATTCACGTCCGCGGTCCAGCGGCTCCCCAAGAACGCGTAACTCCCGTGCAGACTTGCGTTGTTGAAGGTTGTAGCTTGGGCGGAAAGAACGAGAACGACGGTGACGAAGACCAGAAGACAAACCTGTCTGGAAGTTCGGATGGCCCCTTGCACAAAGCACCTCCTAAGAACCGTCTATTTTTTTGACGGATGATTTTCACATGTGGAAGACAAGTAGGCGCTTGACGCGGCCGTAAAGCAAGGACGTAGAGCACAATGCACTGTGACCAGAAAGTTCTCACATTGTGCTCTTGGAGGAGATTCATTCTGGAGCAGAAGCAATATGTAGCGGTCAACGCGCGTTGATGTTAAATCTGATAACAGAAACTATCGCTTCCGCGTTTCGTTGAAAGAGAAATCGGTTCGCTGGCGAAGATTCGTCCTCACCAAACCGTCCACTTTCGTACCCCTCCTAAAGAGGTCTTGTGGCGCCCGGTAGAATAGAAAAAGCAAACAAGGTCGTTGCTTCGCAAGATTCGTTCTTTGGCAAGAGAATCGGACCTCGGGATCATCGCCCCATTGGATCCCGCATGCGGGATCGACAAAGACACCCCTAACTCTTTATTCCGGAATACTTTACATATAACCCCTTTATCCGGAATACTTTGTAGGGAAATCAGCGCTAAGTCAATGATTTCAATAGACCGGGAGGAGGGGGGGAGGGGGTGCCCGTCACTCGTATCGCAGGCTGTCGACCGGATCAAGCTGCGCGGCGCGCGTTGCGGGTATCGTGCCGAAGATGATCCCAACCAGCGACGAAACTACAATCGCGATCAGAGCTGACAGGCCGGAAATCGGGATGCGGTATTCCGTCAAAAAGCGCACGGAAAACGGGATCGCCAGACCGACAATAATCCCGATCACGCCGCCAATCAGCGAAATCAAGATTGCCTCGGACAGAAACTGAAAAAGGATTTCGCGTTTGGTCGCGCCCATCGCCTTGCGAATTCCAATTTCGCGAATGCGCGCGCTCACGGTCGCCAGCATGATGTTCATAATGCCGATGCCGCTCACCAGCAGCACCACCAGCGAGACCGCCAGCAGAACCGCCGAGAGCGTGTTCGCCGTTTTCTCGGCAACCGACAGGAGTTCCGTGAGGTTCTCCACGTTGTAGACCGACTCCGCACGGTGCCGCGACTGCAGAACCCGTTTGATTTGAGCGCTTGCTGCCGTTACTTCATCCGCGCTCGCCACCGAGAAGTAAATCTGCCGCACCGCATTCGATGGCAGAAAAAAACGGCTCACCGAATAGGGAATCGCCATCGTGTTCTCTTCCACTTCCGACTGCCCAAACGTTTCCACTCGCTCCTTAAACACCCCGATGACCGTAAACGGCAGACCGTTCATCTTGACCACCTGGCCGATCGCGCCTTCTGGCGTCCGCGAGAGCTTCGCCGCCAGCTTTTCGGTGATTACGCCGACTTTGTTGTGCTGCTGCGAGTCCTCCGCGTCAAAGAACCTTCCGGCGAGCAGCACCAGGTTCCGCACCTCACGATATTCGGGAAACACGCCAAGAACCAGAATGTCCTGCTCCTTGCCGTTGCCAATACCGATGCGGTCGCCGAGCGTGACAAACGGCGTTGCCGCGACTACCGAAGGCACCTGTTCCCGCACCGCCGCAACGTCTTCCACGGTAAGTTCGTCAAAAGCGGCGGCGACGCGCTGTCCTCCGCTGGCGTAAGTGGCATAAATCAGGTTCGTGCCAATGCCCTGAATCTGGCCCAGGATGTATTGTTTTCCCGTCATCCCGATCGTGACCACCAGTATGAGAGAGGCGGTGCCGATGGCGATGCCGAGCGCGGTCAGAGCGAAGCGGACCTTGTTGCTGATGAAGGTATCGTAGGCAAAGGCGACGATCTCGCTAAGCACCAGCCGTGGCCTGTGTTGAACCTCGGCGGGTTGAGTCGACACGGTTGACATAGGTATTTAGATGCTTGCCTTGAGCGGAGGCTCCGGCAACCATTCTACTCAGGCATCTGCATAATCGAACGAAGTCGGTGCGGATTCACGGGATATTAGGCTTGGGACATTCGATGCCTCTTTCCGCAGGCTTCGGACACCGGCGGCGAAGATTCCCAGCATCAGCACCATCTCGAGGTACTTCCATGCATCCGGCAGCATGGTCACGAAATCTTCGTTCACTTCAACAAAGACATTCAGCGAGAGCAGCAGCACCGCGAACCCAATTAGAGCTGGTTTGCGGAAAGTCCGCCCGACGCCGCGCAGCGAACGCCACGCTATCAACGCCATGGGCAGCGAAACCGCCGCCACGTCATAGGTTAGAATCCGCGGATTCAGCAAAACTACTCCCAGCAGCATCACTGGCGCCCAACTCGCGAAGCGGACTTTGCCCTCACGATATAGCCGAGACAGCCACAGCAAGAGCGGAAACATTGCCAACGCGTAGACCACATAAAGGATGATGGATGGCATTTCGTAAGGCACGCCCATGATCTGCAGCACGCGCGCCAGATTGCCCGCCGGGCCACAACCAAAGTCGCGCCTCATCTGCGACATGACCTTCAGCGAGTTCACGTACACGTGGAAGGCCTGAGGCCAGAGCCTGAACTGCAATGCATAGAGGCCGAGTCCGGCGGCTGCGGTGATCATGGTCCGCGTCCATTGACGCTTCCCGCAGAGCAATGGGATCGCGAGCATCGTCAGCAGATGCACTTTGACGCAGGATGCCGCCAGCACCGCCAGGTAGAACCAAATCCAGCGGCCGCGCTTCCAGCCCACAGCCGCGGTCGCTAGCATGAGGCCATAGAGAATGTATGCCAGGTTGCCCGAGACAATTACATCATTGATCAGCAGTCCGGGGAAAAACGCAATGACGGGAGCCACATAGCGAAAGAGCTTGCGCTCGTCCGGGGAGGCAAACTGCATTCCCACCCACAGCTGAAGCAGCCATCCGGAAAAGTACGCGAAGCCGAACACCGCGATCGTCAGCCAAAGAGGGAGCAGTCTCGCCAGGCCTAGCGCGGCAATCATAAACAAGGGTGAGTACGCGAGCGAAGAATCCACTTGGCCGTGAATGTAGGCCTGGTACTGGTGAAGATCCGCAAGGTAGACTTGGGCATCCCAGGCGAAAGGCAGAAAGATCCCCATGCCCACTATCGAGCACACTGCCCCCAGCCATAACAATCCGACGACCCATCGCCCCTGGTCAGTGGCTGTCTGACGCATCTCTGGGAATGTCGCTCCGGCATACTTTATGGGTAGATGACTGTGCTCGCCGGTGCTCAAATCATTCTCATTTCGCGAGCAATATGAGTATTTTTGCTGGAGCCAACCGCTCCCATTGTTGTTGAAGTCATAGCGGTGCTTGGGATCAAGTTATTAAGTAGATTGTACCGTAGGCGCTTCTGACCAACTACGCGTCTTGCTCGCCGCCAGCGGCGCGCTACTTCAAGCGGCATACCAGGACGCGGCTGTTCTGATACGGACAGTCCATTCCTTGCACTCCAGGTTGCGCCAGCACCACCCAGTTCACTCCAAATGAACGCTGCAGGCGCTGAAAATCGCCGGCTTGAAAATTGCTCCAACCTTGTTGCGCGTCTACCTCTTTCTTCCACCGTGCCGCCAGACTTGGGACTTGGGTCGCCACCGATGCGTCTTTTACGTAGTCGGCCAGCGCGCTGCGCTCCGCCAAGGCGCGAAAACTATGGAAATCTTCTCCCGGCAACTCCATGTAATAGGGATCCAAAGCGAACAAACTATCGGAGGGCGTGTTCTGCCGAATCCACTGAAAAGCTTGGACCCAGGCATTTCGTGGCTTTGCGCCTGGCCATTCGACATGCCTCGTGGCGGGAAACGTTTGACGCTGCGTCCAGAACATCCCCAAGCCCAGCGGGACAAACAAGAGCAGCCAGCGGTAGGCGTGCCGGCCTAGGATTTTCTGACCGATGAGCCCTCCAACTAGCAAGAAGAAGAGCAAGTAGAGGAGATGAAGAAAACGCATAGGCTGAAACGGCTTCAGCCTGTCGAGGCTTGGCGGAAGCATGATGGCAATGGCGACGGCGAGTTGGAAAATACCAAACAACACTAGCCTCAAGGCCACGCGCCCCTGGACCTTATTCTCCCGAACATTTTCCTGGACCAGGGAACCGTCGTTCCGCGCGAGCCGGTAAATTCCCCACAACAAGAACAACGGGGCAATCACGCCCAGCCATTCATACCAATGCCAACGCGACAGATAGTAATAGTTGCGCGTGTTGGCGGCTTGTTGCCAAGCCGGAGAGGTGGGCTCGAAAATCCACCCTAATGGAAGCACGGCCGCAGCGGAAGATAGCAGTGGTTTTTCGGCACGCCACCAGAGGAAGACACAATAAGAAATGCCAAAGCTGGCCATCAGCGGGTGAGTCACGATAGCCAGCGCCAGAAGGAATGCTGCGAGGAAGGGGCGGCGGTCGAGAACAGCCACGATCGCTGCCAGTATGGCGGCTGTCGCGAGAGCCCGCGGATGAAGATATTGATCGTCAAGATACAGTGCGGTACCCGCGACAGGTAGAGTCAGCACGGCGGCAACGAATGCCACGGCTGCCCATTGCGCATGCGACTCTGCGAAGGCCCTGCGGGCAATACGTAGGCATCCCCACAGAATCAAGGCAATGGAAACGAACTGCCATAGCAAAACCATCTCTCCGACGGGTAGATGCGTGACCCGAACTGAACCGGCAATGACTTTGTCGAATATCGTGGCCTGCAGTTGTACGCGAAAGAAGTCGGCATCGTGCGGAAAAAGCGCGGGATTGAGATCCTTCTTGATGGCCGCTAAATATACGCCATCGTCCTCGACTCCGGGGTGGTAGCCCTGCACCAGGAAGGCGAGCAGAGTCACGCTCACAAGCAGCAACAGGGTTTTGGCCGCGGAATGGTCTTTCATGCCTTGATCCTTAGAGAATCACCTTGACCAGGATGAGGATCGCGAGATGGAGTTTGGCAGGTCTCCCGGCTGGAGTGGCCGCCCCCATTAGGCTCCTTTGCTGTTGACAACGCCGGCTTCATAATACTGGCGTTCCAAACGGCGGCCGCGCTCGTTGAAGATGGAGAATTTTGCGAGGCCCCATTTTTGCAGGGCGAACTGCAACGTCGTCGCCAGCACGCCGAATCCATATTTCACGCTGCGCCGGAAATTGATGGACGAAGCCTCTTCGAAATATTTCGTCGGGCAGGAAATTTCGCCGATACGAAAGCCGAAATGCACGCACTGCGCCAGCATCTGATTGTCGAAGACAAAGTCGTCGGA
>PLHN01000076.1 GCA_003139975.1 Acidobacteriaceae bacterium | reverse complement strand
GTCTCCGACTTCCGCCCCGACGTGGTCATCGGCGTGGGCGGCTACGCCTCCGGCCCAGCAATGATCGCAGCAATCCGCCGCCGAATTCCCACGCTTGCGTTCGAACCGAACGTAGTCCCCGGATTTGCCAACCGCATGGTCGCCCACTTTGTTTCGGCTGCCGCCGTGCATTTTGAAGAAACCTGCGAGTATTTTCGCAACGCGAAATNNGGAGGCAGTCAAGGCGCGCACGCCATCAACCAGGCCATGATCGAATCGCTGCTTGGCCTGCGCCAGAGAATTCCTGCAATCCACATCATTCACCAGACCGGTCAGCGCGATTACGACGATGTTCTTGGGGCATACCAGAAATTGGGCAGGGCGCAACTGGACATACCGAGGACGGGCGAGACACCCGTTGCTCCATTCGCCGAAGTCCACAANNCTGCTGGTCTGCCGCTCGGGAGCCAGCACCGTTGGCGAAATCACCGCCGCGGGCAAACCCGCGATCTTCGTTCCCTTTCCCCGTGCCGCCGACGACCACCAGAACGTCAACGCCCGCGCCCTCGAACGCGCCGGAGCCGCCGTGGTAGTCGAAGAATCAAACCTCGGCGCAGCTTACCTCGTCGAAACCATAGTCGCCCTCCTGGGCGATCCCGCCCGCCTGCGAACCATGTCGGCAGCCGCAAAGTCGCTCGCCCATCCAAACGCGGTTCAAGAAATTGCGGAGATGGTCGAGCGCCTTGCTGAACCTGGCTAAAGGCTTAAGCACAGAAGAGCACAGAGAAATTCAAATTCGGTTTCCTCTCCGTGACCTCCGTGGTTAACGCTTTTCTCGGCGCCCTCCGCGTCTCNNGGCATGAGCGGCATCGCCGAGGTCCTGCTGAATCTCGGTTACAAGATTTCCGGCTCCGATCTGAAGAGTTCGGCGGTCACGCAGCGTCTGGCCAGCCTAGGCGCGGTCGCGTTCGAAGGACATGAGGCTGCCAACATCGCCGGCGCGGACGTTGTCGTCACCAGCTCCGCCATTTCCATCGACAACCCCGAAGTCGCCGAAGCGCGACGTCTGCGCATTCCCGTCATTCAGCGCGCCGAAATGCTGGCCGAGTTAATGCGCCTGAAGTACGGCATCGCCATTGCGGGCATGCACGGCAAAACCACGACCACTTCGATGGTGGCCGCCGTTCTCGCCGCTGGGGGCCTTGATCCCACTGTCGTCGTAGGAGGCCGCGTCGACGCGATGGGCTCGAACGCCCGCCTCGGCAAGTCGCACTATTTGGTCGCCGAAGCCGACGAGAGCGACCGCTCGTTCCTCAAGCTCTCGCCGATTCTCTCCGTCGTCACCAACATCGACCGCGAGCACATGGATTGCTACCGCGATATGCGCGACGTGCGCCGCACGTTTCTCGAGTTCATGGAGCGGGTGCCGTTCTACGGCATGGTGGTCGGCTGCCACGACGATCCCATCCTGCAGCGTCTTCTGCCGCGCGTGCACCGCCGCGTGATGACTTACGGAACCACGCGCGGGTCCGACTTTCTGATCCGCATCAATGCGACGGTCGCGGGCAACGAGCCGCGTCCGCTCAGCCGCTTTCAGGTCATCTGTAGGGAGAAGGACCTGGGCTCGTTCACGCTTCACGTTCCGGGAGTACACAATGTGCTCAATGCCACGGCGGCGATCGCCGTTGGCACCGCGCTCGACATTCCCTCCGACCAGATTCGCGCCGCGCTCGATGGCTTCCGCGGCGTCGATCGACGATTCCAACTCAAAGGTAAAGCTGCAGCCGTCAGCGTAGTCGATGACTACGGACACCATCCCACCGAAATCCGCGCCACCCTCGCCGCTGCGCGCCAGTGCGGATTCCGCCGCGTCCACGTCATCTTCCAGCCGCATCGCTATACGCGCACGCGCGACTTGATGGACGAGTTTGCCACCGCCTTCGCTGACGCCGATACGCTCTTTATTCTGGATATCTACGCCGCCAGCGAGAAGCCCATCGATGGCATACACGCCGAAGCGCTCGCGCGGCAAATCGGCGCCCACGGGAAGCCCGGTGTGAGTTACGTGCCGTCGTTCGAGGATGCAGCCGAGAAAGCCGTCGGCGTCGCTCAACCGGGCGACCTGATTCTTACGTTAGGCGCCGGAAGCGTCTCGCAACTCGGGGCAGTCATGTTGGAAATGCTTGAGAAAAAGTCGTTGGCCGTCAGTCGTTAGTCGTCCGGCGTGAGTCGAAGGGATGCCACTGAGAGAGAGCCTGAAGGGTACGATCTCCGACCAACGACCATTTTTGTTCTGTTGACGTTTTTCTGCCCCGCTCGTCCAATTCCTCAGACGGTGAGGCTCCGATGAATACCCAGAAAGCGGCATATTGGCTCGCGCTCGCAGTATTTGGGCTCGCGCTCCACAGTGAATACCGGCATGGATCATTCCCAGTTCTCCACCGCGCCGCCGACCGCGCCAGCTTCACCGTGGGCCGGCTGGCCCGATGTGCGGAACGAACCGTGGCTATGGCAAAATTGCTTGCCGTCCGGCCAGCGCCTGGGACCGACGATCTGGCGGCCGCCGACAATGCCAGAGAACTGGCCGCATCACAGGCGGAGATGCTGCGTGAACAGGTGCAGAGCGAGATTGAACTGCGCCGCGGCCAGGCTCAGGACAGAGCTGAACTGCTTCGCGATCGGACTCGCGCCCGGACGGAGATGATTCGTGCTTTGGTGGACGTGCAGCGCGCCCAGTTCGAGCAGGCTCGATCCCAAATGTCCTCTCAGATCTTCATCCGTAATGCTGCAAATCACCGCCTTATCGGGGTTCGTCCCAATGGTTGCGGCAAAACGAGCAGTCGAGTCGCCATGATTGGCTCGCGCGTCTCATCGGACGGCGATGAGGATTCCGACTGAGATCCGCCGGTCCCTCCGCACTCAACTTTGCACTGTCTCATTTTGCAAAAACCCGTTATAGTAACTGTGCTCAGCGGTTTTCTGTCGACAATTGACTCGAAAGAGTGGCGCGGAAATCCAGTTCCACAGCCTTGCAGGAAGAGTTGTACCCGGCGCCCGGTTCTCGCGAGCATGAGACTCGCGAGAGTTACGTTTCCGAGCGCACGGCTCCCGCGCGCGAACACTTCGACGATTCCCGCGTGGTCGATCTTGAAGCGGAGCAGGAATCTCCGTTCCTGCGCGGCCAGAAGCGAGTCTCCGTCCGCCGCGGTTCGCTCCCCAAGAAAACTGCCACCGGCCTGAAGTGGGCTGCGCTGGCGCTCGTCGTTCTTGCCGTCGCCGGCGCATTCGGCGCCGGCCTTTATCGCTACGGCAAACATTCCTGGCGTTTCCGCATTGATTCCAGCGATCAGATCGAGGTCGCCAATGCCCAGCACGTCACGCGCGCCCAGATCATGGATGTAATGGGCGGCGACATCGGCCGCAACATTTTCTTTGTTCCTCTGGCCCAGCGCCAGCAGCAACTCGAGCAGATTCCCTGGGTCGAATCGGCCAGCGTCATGCGCTTTGTGCCCAATCGTCTGCGAATCGAAATTCACGAGCGCACGCCTGTCGCCTTCGCGCGCATCGGCTCGCACATTTCTTTGATCGATGCCGGCGGCATCCTGATGGAACTCCCACCCGGCCCGAAGCACAAGTATTCGTTTCCGGTGATCACGGGCATGAACGCCAACGAGCCAATCTCGACTCGCGCGGCGCGCATGAAGGACTACAACGAGCTCGTGCGGCAGCTCGATTCCGGCGGCGCGCACTACTCGCAGGACATCAGTGAAGTGGACCTCTCCGACGGCGAGGACGTGAAGGTGATGACCGCCGATTCCAGCGGAGGAGTGCTGGTGCACCTCGGCAACGGCACTTATCTGCAGCGCTATAGGATCTATGTCACGCACGTCGAAGCCTGGCGCCAGCAGTTCGAAAAACTCGACTCGGTGGACCTGCGCTACGACGGACAGATCATCGTGAACCCCGATCTCCAGGGCATCGCCCGGCAGCCCGCTCTCACACCGGCAGCCGCCAAAGCAGCGCTCGCCGCCGGCGTGAAAAACGCGGCGATCGTGAATTACGAAAAATATGTAACGCATCCCGCGCCTCCCGCCGCCGCAGGCAAGCCCTTACCGCCGAAATCGAAAGAGGGAATGAAAGCGCCGGCGAAAGCTGGGACAAAGACAGGTGCGAAGGGAACTGCACACCGGGCAACTCCGAAAGCGAAAGCCAAAGGCAAGGCCTTGACCGCAAAAAACTCGCCGCCGCAGCCGGCCGCAATGCCGTCTCAGAAGGTACCGGCGGTCGCCGGCACCGCGCCGGCGCAACCGCCTGTCGCAAAAACGACGAAGCCCGCGCCGGCAGCTCCCACACCGGGCACAACCGTAGCGGCAAAGCAGAAGAAGCCGAGCGCCGCGATCCCCAAGGAGAAGCCGCAGAACTAGTCATGCCGACCTTCGCGCCCAATTTCATTACCGCCGTTGACGTAGGCAGCGCCAAGACCACCGTCCTGGTCGCCGAGTTGAGCGACAACGGCCTGCGCTACCGCGGACACGGCGTCAGCGAATCGCGCGGCCTGCGCAAAGGCGTCATCACCGAGCTCGACAAAGCCGCCGGCAGCATTCAAAAAGCTGTCGAGGCCGCCGAAGACGTCGCCGGCATTCCCATCGAGCACGCCATCATCGGCATCGCGGGAGCCCACATCCGCGGCATGAACAGCCACGGCGGCATCACCTTCGGCGCGCGCGCGCGCGAAATTGGCCGTGACGAAATCCGCCAGGCCGTCGACAAAGCTCGCACCGTCCCGTTGCCCGCCGACCGGGAGATCCTCCATTTGCTGCCGCAGGAATTCACTCTCGACGATCAGCCCGGGGTGCAGGATCCCAACGGCATGATGGCCACGCGCATGGAAGTCCACGTCCACATCGTGACCGCGCTCTCGGGAGCGGCGCAAAATCTGGTGACCGCCGTCAACAAAGCAGGCGTGCACGTCGACGACACGATTTTCGAACCGCTGGCCTGCGCCGATTCCGTCCTCCGCTCCGACGAGCGCGAGCTCGGCGTCTGTCTAGCCGACCTCGGCGCCGGTTCCTGCGACCTGATTGTCTTTCAGCAAGGAGCCGTTGCGCACACTGCGGTCATCCCGATCGGCGGCGATCACTTCACCAGCGATCTTTCGATTGGCATGTGCACCGGTCTCGCCGACGCCGAGATGCTCAAGAAAATCTTCGGCAACGCCGTGCCTACGCTTATTCCGGAAGGCAACGAAGTCGAAGTGCCTTCCGTCGGCGACCGCCCTTCGCGCATGATGCCGCAGCGCATGATCGGAGAAATCCTCGGCCCGCGTGCTCGCGAACTGTTCGAACTGATGCGCGAAAACCTGCGCCAGGCCGGAGTTCTGGACCACTGCATTGCGGGCTTCGTTCTCAGCGGCGGGGCCTCGCGCCTGCCCGGTCTGCTCGACGTTGCCGAGTCGATTCTGCGCAAAGCCGCGCGCCTGGCCTGGCCCACAGCGATGGCAAAGATGCCCGCGTCGTTGGCCGAGCCCGAATTCGCAACCGTGCTGGGCATGGTCTATTACGGCCACCGCGCAAGATTAGCAAGGGGCCTGCAAGAGCCGGGTTTCGGCTCAAGAATGAAAGCCCTGTTCGCAAAGAAAGGCGCGTAGAGTAACGCTGGTGTCTTGGCAGTAAGGGTTTTACTGAGAACTGGCAACTGACAACTGATTTCACGAGGTGTTTCCATGATCGAAGACAACGGACTCCGCATCTGCTTCAACGAAGAAGCCCGCAACGACGCACGCATCAAGGTCATCGGTGTCGG
>PLHN01000104.1 GCA_003139975.1 Acidobacteriaceae bacterium | reverse complement strand
TCCTTGAGATCAAGCCACTCGGAGTTCCCTAGGAGGTGAGGACCGGAGAAGGCCAGAGACACGATGCCCGTCGTCAACACTAACGTGACAGTGACGGCAAGTCCCCACAGCCACCACTCGCGCGCCTCGACTTGTCGCATTGGCCGCGCGCGGCATTGCTTATGTTTTTCGTTATTCAAGGCCATCCCGCCACCTAGCTTTAGTTCGCGTGTGAAAGCGCTGCAAAGTTCCCTTCACCAGATCACCGCCGGCTTCTAAGCGTCACCGATGCATCCACGGACGGTTGCGGCGGCCCACCGGGTTCTTGTTCGATATGCTCCTGCATGAGTTCCCATTCCGAGCGCAGTGTCATTTCCTTGATCGCGAACTTGGATTCTTTGCGGGCGTCGTCCACGCGGACGGCTAGTTCCTTGTTCTCCAAACGGAAATCGATGACTTCGGCGAGCGGTACCAGTTGATTGGATGACTTGCTAACTATGACAAATACGACCTTATCGCTCACCAAGGTGTATTCCGGGCAACGTTCCTCGACTGCAGCGGCTTGCGGGGGCCCAAACCGATTCATGAAGGCGCGGTGCATGAGTATGCAGTCGCCCATGTGCATGCGGACCACGGTTCCATGTTGATAGGTACCGATCGGTGCCGCGAGACCAACTCGAATGCTGCCTAATAGAAGCGTCAAAAGCAACGTGGATTTCATGAGTCTCCAATCAGCGGTCCCCAAATCAATTACCGCCGGGCTCGTAGTTGTAGCCGTCGCGACTATGGAATGTGAGGTTGAGATTGCGAGTCGGTAAGAGTTGAAGCGAATGAAACCCAGCTTGGTGGCTGGGCAGATCGTAGGTCACCACGTAGGAGGCGCGCAGATCATCCCGCACGGCTTTTAGCACTGCGGCGGTGCTATCTGGCCGCGAAAAGGGAGAGGAGGAGAAATAACGCCCACCTGTAGCATACGAAACCTGTTGCAGGAAAGTGCTGCTCGCGTCGCGTTTCGACCATTGATTCCGGGAAGTCCCGAGATCGACCGAATAGACCAGGGCGCCAGCGGTCCGCACCGCCTCCAGCGCCTCTTGGGCGGTATGCAGGCTGAAGTTGTCGTTTCCGTCCGAGAACAGAATCAGGACAGGCCGCACATTGCTGCGGCTATCCGCTCGGCGATTTTGCGAGATGAAATCAGCTGCGAAGATCAAAGCATCGAACAGGGGCGTTGTGCCGCCACCCTTCGCCGCGTCAAGTTTGTTCATGGAGTCCGGAGCCTGGCAACTCTTCGAGCAGACGACCGAGGGCAATCTGGCAGAGGTTCCGCCAACCGTTCCACCAGAGGTGCCTCCAAAAGACAGCACGGAGATGTTATTGTCCGGGACCGACTGCGCCCACTCAACCAGTTGGAGCACCGCGCTCACGGCAACTTGAGAGCGCGGCACCACCGACTCACTCGCATCCACCGCCACAACCACGTCGAGCAAGGTTTCATCCGAATGCGTGAAGCTGCGGAAATTCCGGACCACGCGTTCGTTGTCGACCACCGCAAAGTCTGACTCCGTCAAGGTTTCGAGCGGATCATGGTTTTGGTCGGTGGCGAAGAATGTAACCCGTACTTCCGAGACGACACTGCGATATGTGGGGAGACGAGAGGAGCCGTTGGCGTCGTTGGCAGCCGCACTACAAGACAAGACACAGGTCAGGAGCGATAGAGCCAGCGGTGCGGACCGAACGTGCCAATTCGCGAATATTGCAGTGAATGCGTCGCTTTTTCCAGGGTTCATCATTGGTTGCGTTGAGTCAGTTGATCTGACCGATCGGCCATTTCAACTCCCCACTGTGATGGCCTGGAGATATTGGGTCCGGGGTGGACATCCACGATTTGGCCGTCAGTAGATAAGGAGCAAGGGCGAGCCGACCGGGCCTCCCGCAATGGGCCGCGAGACAAAACCCTTGGCGGTGCCGATGACGGTGATCTCCTTGGCGGCGTCATAGGCAAAGCCAATCCCCGTCCGGTCGTGGCGCCCGGCGACGTCCCGGCCTCGGCGGCGAAGGGAATGAAAAACACCCCAGTCACCGGATAGGCCAGAGTCCGAGCAGTTTTCGTAATCCGCCTTCGACCCATTGCAGCACTCCTTTGGAAAACCAGGGAGGTCTACGAACAGCAATTGGTGCGCCGTAACGATGCAACTCTCTGATCTCTATCACAGATGGGAGTTTAGAAATTGCTATCACCCGTACGGTTTGTCATGAAACCGACCGATAACTGGAAAAGGTGTATGAAATCCAGACACAACTAAATAGAAGCCAGCATGCTTCAAGGTTAGAAATCAGAATTTATAAGACAAAAGAATTGTTCTGGGTTAGTCCCGATCGGACACAGACGTAATAACCTTGCTGACGGCGATCCGATGCCACGATATCGGTCGCCAAAGTTCTGTTCCACCCGCTAAACTAACAAGTTGCACAGCGTCCACACCCCACACATCTGCTATGACTGTTGTCCATGTTCCGCCTCTGGCTGGGCCCAATCGCGCGCTTGTTTCGCTTCCGTCGAAGGCTTCATCGAGAACTGGCACTGCGCCTGATTGTCTTGCAGCGCGAGCAACGACGGCCGAGGTTCACAGCTGTTGACAAAATCTTCTGGCTCCTTACACCATAGGCTGCAGACGATTTTGTGACGGTGAAACTGGTTCGTCTGGCAATAAAAGAGGGCTGGCATGGCCAGCCCTTTTTCCGGACAGTTGTAGCCTTAAAACTCTGCAACCAGGCCAAGAGTGACCATCTTAGCTGTGTCGTATGTGGGAAAGCCCAGAATCGGGCTGGTGTTAAGGCGCTTCGGTGCTCCCACCTGCCAGCCGGACCCTGACCAAGTGTAGTCGTAGTTTATGTAGCTTCCCTTGAGTAGGAAATGGTCGTGGATACGATGTGTGAGGTAGGCTTCGTAGACGTTACCGCGCGTGTCCGTTTTAGGCGCGATGATGTCGTCTTCGGCTTGGGCAAAGTTAAACCAATACTCAGAACCGTGGTTGAACTCAAACCCAAGCTTAGTGCGGCCGTCGTCCTTGGGGATGCTATACCTGACACCCAAATAGTACATCTGGCCGTCGTGATTAATCGGGGTGGAGAATGGGTCGCTCATTAGACCGCCGAACGGGGTGGTCTGTCCATTGGGACGGGTGCTCGACCAGTTGGTACTGAGGAACAGATCAAAGGATTGCAGCTTCTTCTGGAGGTTCAGGCCATAGAGGTCGATGGCCCCCAGGTTCGCCGAGGGAGCATAGCGCATAACAACCGGCGCTGTGACAGGAGCTCCCGTGACCGGATTGTTGGGGAGTACCACCAATCCATCGAAGCCGTCGGTCACGTTCCAAGCACGTGCCAGCGTCACCTGCACGAAGGTTTTGTCGGTAGTGTAAAGATCGAAGTTCCCCCCGAACAGGTGCACCGACTTGACCCGGTCCGCAGGAGTCTGCAGCAAAGCGCCATTGCCAAAGCCGGACGAATAGCCCATGCCGTAGCAGGCGCGCAGAGTCATCTTATCGTTCACGACGTAGCCCGCGGTGATTCCGTCGAACTGGAAATCAATGAGCGAGCCTGACGGCGTGCCCCCACGTGGCTCATCGTCACGGAAGTTGAGCGGCGGACCGCCCGTGGATGGCCGGCGTCCGATCGAAAGATACAACTTCGATCCTGCGATATGGTTCCAGCTGAAGTAGGCGCGTTCCACACGGATCATGTCTCCGCTGGGAACGCCGACCGTATTGCCGTCGATCGCAAGGGAGGTCGGCTGGCCATCAAATTCCTGCAGGCCGGTCGAATCTCCGAAGACTTTGTACATGCTGAGCCGGGCTCCGAAACTGATGTCGTCGGAGACCTTGGCATCGAAACGCAGGCGAAGCCGGTTTGTCATGAGGGCGTCGCTGTTGTCGTTGTACCTGGCCTGCAAAACACCTGGCACCTGGGTGAGAAAGCTCGTGAGCATCTGCTGCATTGAGGCGGGAAACTGACCGAGTGACGACTTGAGAGCCGGAAACGTCAAGTTGTTAGTGAAATATTGATATTGAGAATAATTCTGTTGTTGCTGCGTGTTGAGAATACCGGCGAAAGCAGCAGGACCACCTGCCATTTGGGCCTGTAGATATTGCGGGGTCCACCCGAGGCCGCCCTGTGTAGTCGGCGTAACCAGCCACAGCGTGTTCACCATCAGGTTCTGCAATTGCATGCCGTCATAGTGAGAGGGAATGCGGCCGAAGATGGAGTGCGTCTCGTAGCGGTAGTCGCCACCCCAGTCCAGGCGGTTTTTCAAGGATCTCCTTTCGGTGGTCATGACACGGTCATTGAGATCGCGCACCGTCCCCTGCAAGTCTGCGATGGCCGTGTCTTGCTTCGTGGCGCTCGCGGGCGTGGCCGTTAGTGCGACTGCTGGCGCTGACGGTAGTGCAGCGGCAGCGGGTTTGGGTGTTTCCTGTGCATCCAGCCGCTGCTCGAGCGCGGCCACGGTTTTCTTGAGTTGATCGATTTCCTGGCGAAGCTGTGAAGCATCATCCGTCGCCGGTGGCGCCGATTGTGCCCATAGCCCCGGTGTTAGCAGTAATAGCAGCGCTGCCCATAGGAGCTTCCGCATACGAAAATTCCTTTCGACTATGAATTGCGCGGCCAGCACGGTAAGCCGCAGGCCGGGTCACGCCTGGCATTCAGTTGTGGACGTACTGCCGGAGCATGGCAACCCCATGGTGAAACTTCAGGGACGGCGATTTCGGTGACCCATATCACGTATCAATGTGTTAAGAAACTTCGCAACTATGCAATCACGCAACGATGTGCCGTGCGTCACAGAAATCGCTTTCGCGTGCCCGCTATTCTCTGTTCAGAGTTTCGCAATATTGAAATTGAACCAGTCAGGAGATACATCATGCAGCGGTTCCTTAATGTCGCGTTGGCCGCAATTGCTCTTATCTTTGTTCTTGGACTGTTCTCCGCTGCCCGCGCCGGGCAGAAGGGCAGCGAAACAAAGGGCCGTCACTTCTTTCGTGAGACTTGCAGGCAGTGCCACACGAAGGGCGCTGCCGGGGGAGAAGTTACTCCTTTGAATAAGACCATGGCGCAATGGCGTGAGTATTTCGCCAAGGGCACGCACAACCACGGCAAGGAGCCTCTGAGCCAGTACCTGCCTGCCGATCAACTGCTGGATGCATCTACTTTCCTGATTCAGCACGCTGCCGACTCACCGCAACCGGAAACCTGCGGCAAGTAAAGCGGGTTAGAAGGCGGCAAGTCGCGGAGAAGCCTGCCGGCGAAAGGGGCATCGAGACATGATTGACACTTGGGGAATTCTTCGATTTGGCCGCAGACAGCGTGCGTTCGCATGTTGGGCTGCGGTTGGATTCGGCCTGGGGCTGGGCGCTGCCATGGGGCAGGCGCCACCGTCGAGTCCAGGCGTATCGGACCCGGCGAATCACCCGGCCAAGTTGCCGCATCTGGCACTTGTGCTCAAAGACGAGGATGGGCGCAATGTACTGGACACGGGGAAGCCGATCAGCACCCGCAAAACTTGCGGCGACTGCCACGACTACGACTACATCGCGAACAGTTTCCATTTTCAGCAAGGCAAGACTGAAATGAACCGGGAGTTACTCGCCTCCCACGGGCTGGCACCATTCAATTTGTCACCCGGCATGTTCGGTAAGTTCTCGATTCTTCCAAACCGGCAACTGACCGGGCCCGGCGTCTCAAGCGCTTCCGATTTCGACATGAGCCAGCCCGAGTGGCTCACCAAGTGCGGCGTCTGCCACACCGGCGGAGGGATCTCCGAATACGATCTCCAGGACCGGCGATTCCTCAGTCCGCAGGCCAAGCCCACCGGGCTACTCGATCCAAGCTATACGATTCGCGATCGCGAGAAGGGACTGGTGGTGCCGTGGGATTGGGGAAAGAGCGGCACTGCCGAAGCGGATTGCTTCCTGTGCCACACACCCAAGGCCAGTCGCGGGGCCCGCAGAAAGGAAATGGCGGCGGGAGATTTCCGTTGGGCGAATAACGCGACTCTGGCCGACACGGGAATGGTCACGGTTCAGGAAGGTGGAAAATTCACCTACAATCGCGCTGCCTTCAACAAGGATGGAACGGTTAAGCCCGAGATTCTCGATTTGTCGGACCCGACATTAGAGAATTGCGCCCAGTGTCACGGCTTCACAGCGAAAAGCGCCACGACCATCCAGCCCATTCAACACGCCGACATCATGCGCGGCACCGAAAAATCGGGATGGATCTACAACGGGGCAAAAATCAGCGACACCGTCGCACCCAATGTCGTCGGCAAAGAAAAGATGAATTATCCCTGGGACGCGCATGCGGCCAAGGGACTCATCTGCATCGATTGCCACTTCTCGGTGAACAACCCGGGGAGGATGCTCCACGAGGACGCGAAAGAAAACCTTCGCTATAAGCCGCGCGGCGAAGACATCGCGGTCTATCTCAAGCAGCCCAACCACAACTTCGCGCGCGGCAATATTCCCCCGGAAACCGTGAATCTCAACGTCCATAACACGATGCGGGGTTGCGGCGACTGTCACGATGCCGAGAAGATCCACACCTTCCTTCCCTACAAGACCAGGCATTTCCAGGCGCTGGCCTGCCAGACCTGCCACATTCCGGCCGTTCATTTCTGGGCTTACCGCAGCGACGACTGGGGGTTCCTCATGGACACGGGCGGCAGCCGAATTACGTACCGCGGTATCGAAGGAGGAATTGTCGATCCTGAGTCGGAAGTGACAGGGTACTTGCCCGCCTACATACCGACTCCTGGCAAGAATGGCAATCTGCAGATCCGGCCTACCAACTTGATCACAGGTGTCTACTGGTTTGACAAAGGTAAGGGCCGCCCGGTTTTCACGTGGCAGGTTCAAACGGCGTTCTTCTCGGGACTCCCCGCCAATGGCGAATGGAGCTACCGCCCCGAAATCTTAAAGGCTTTCGGGGACAAAGACGGAATCATCGACATTCCCCAGGCCGTCTATGACACGCCTGAGAAGATCGCTTTGATCAAGGGATTATTGCAGAAGTACGCTGGTGTCGCGGACCCCGAGTTGCGCATCGAAGTCACTCCCTGGGCCGTCAGCCATAGCATTGTCGGGAAGGGACAGGCACTCCGTCAGTGCACGGCCTGCCATGCAAAAAACAGCGTACTGCGCCGCCCTCTCGATTTGAATACGTTCCTTCCTCAGAACGTTCCTGTCAGTTTTCGCGGCAAGCAGACTGAAGTCGTGAACTTCGAGGGCAAGGAACCGACCTTTGACAATCGTGCTCTGCTGAGCTCGTTCTATATCATCGGCTACAGCCGGGCGACCTGGGTGGAGTGGGTTGGCTGGATCTTTATTGCGGCGGTGATTTTGTTCAGCTTATTGCACGGCGCTTTACGCCTGTTAGGTGGTCGCCTATGAATTCTTCCACGCCTTTGTACGCTCTTCACGAACGAATCTGGCACTGGTTGCAGGCCGCTACGATTATCCTTCTGATCCTTACGGGATTCGCCATTCACTATCCCGATCGTTTTGGTCTTTTCGGTTCCATGGCGAATGCCGTTTTATTTCATTCCTGGATCGGGTTTGCACTGATCGTGAACGGTTTTCTCGGTATCTTTTACCACTTTACCGCGGAGAAGTACTATCACTTCCTCCCTCGATCGGACGACTTCACCGAAGCCGCGATTCGCCAGTTGCGTTTTTATCTCTATGGCATCTTCAAGGGAGAAAAGCATCCTTTGGAGACAGATCCTCGCAGGAAGTTGAACTCTCTCCAGAAAATCACCTATCTCTTGTTCTTGAATGTACTTTTGCCGTTTCAGATCATTACTGGTGTGCTGATGTGGGGGGCAGACCGCTGGCCTCGCGTCTTCGACAAAATTGGCGGCCTTTGGGTTTTGGGCCCAGCCCACACCTTAGGCGCCTACTTGTTCATCGCATTCCTGGCAGGCCATATCTATTTGGCGACGACCGGGGCGACACCGGTCAGCCTCCTGCGAGCGATGATTACTGGTTTTGAGGAGCCATCGGAGGGATAACCCAGCGATGGCATTCGCTATCTGGGTCGGAGTCGACGGGGAAGTGCCTATGCGCGAGCGGGTGACAAGGCGGAAAATCGACGAAGAGCTCTACGAGCGGCAAGTGGGGATTTGCAAAGCCTTCGCAAACCCCACCCGACTGCGTCTACTTGACCTGGTCGCACGACGCGACTATCTGGCAGGTGACCTTCACAAGCAGTTGTCGATCTCGAAGGCCAACCTGTCCCAACACTTGGCTGTTCTGAAAGCCGCCGGTGTCATCGTCACGCGGCGCGACGGAAAGCGCATCCACTGCCATTTGGCCTTTCCCGAAGTCAAGAAGGCCTGCACGCTGATTCGCAAAGTCCTGCGAGTACAGATACGAAATGGGAGCCAGTTGTCAATATAGAAGTGGACCGCCAAAAAGATATCTACGCCTGCGCAATTGTCTCACGGCTCGTAGAGTGATCCCACCGCGGACAGTTACTAGTGATGATGGACGGAATCACGCGATGAGCCGTCGTCCGTTTCGGACTTGTGCGCGCAGGACCTCATGAATCAAGTGGCAAGCTCTTTTCGCTTCGGGCATCGCCAGCGAGAAATACATCTGTCTGCCTTCCCGCCGGGCCGTCACAATGCCGGTGGCCTTCAGAATGGCGACGTGTTGTGACAGATTGGCTTTCGAAATGCCTAACTCTTCCTGAAGACGCGCCGCAGGCCAATCACGCTTGCCGAGAAGGTCGAGCATCTGTAGCCGCGTCGCGTTGGCAAAGGCTTTACAGATGCGAGCCTGGCGTTCAAAGACCTCTGCTTCTATCCCATTCCCTGCGCATTTTTTGACGGCCATACTGCACTCCAAGATTATCTCGTCCGACCTCAGCCACAGAGACGCGGGCAAGCCGGAACTGACACCTCTTCAGTTTGGTTCCAATATCACCATTGCACCGTGACGGAGATCACTCGCAAGAGTGACCTTGCACTGACTTGCAGAAGACAGCACAGGTTCGGGACCAGGAGTCGGAGGTTCAAATCCTCTCTCNNCGGCGATCAGGCCGAATCCCTTGTCGTGCGCGACTTTCTCCAAGGCGACGAGATCTGCATGCGCCTCGACTTCCTGTCCCACCTTCTTTTTCAGTTCCGCAAGGGCGAGCTGAGTTTCAAGTTCGATTCCCAGTAGATGATGAGCGCGGGCGCCTTGAAGAGTTTCTTCCAGATGGGTGCGGGAAGACATGGGATGGCCTTCCGCGAGTTCGATACGCGCAGACACAAGATCGAACTGGAGCCGGTT
>PLHN01000497.1 GCA_003139975.1 Acidobacteriaceae bacterium | reverse complement strand
GGCGGAGAGAGTGGGATTCGAATCCTCCCTGGAGCCTACCTACAGGGACTTAAAGAGCACGGACGGCGAATAAGAACACGAAAAGACCGGTAAGTTCACGTTAACTGATTGCAAAGTGATTGCAGAATTTGCGGCCACAGCGCTCGCACAACCTGATCCACCAAGCCTTCGCCATCTAGTCAGATGCCGACTCTGAGCCGTCCTTGGCATCGGTGCCGTCAGCTCCTTTGGGCCCTGCCCCACCGGCCGGTCCGCCTATGCCAGTATTGCCGCCGTTACAGTTTCCACCTCCACTACCCCCGTCACCTCCCGGCCCACCCGGACCGCCGACTCCCCCAGCTCCGCCTGCGCCCCCTTTGCCTCCCGGCGCGGAAAAAATGAACGCGGATTTCTCCACTGCGGCTTTGCCGCGAAGGATTAGATTTCCGCCGCTGCCGCCATCGCCCCCTGCCCGGCCTGGTCCTCCCGGATTGCCCGCAGCTCCGGGTTTTCCATCTTGCCCTCCGCTACTGCAGTTAGGCCACATACCCTGCACGGCGTTTGCGCCTCGTTCACCTTTGGCCCCTTGAGCTCCCGTCGCCCCCGCGCTTCCAACCGCTCCATCTTGTCCCGGCAGGTATACTCGCGTGGTGCCTTCTACCGCATTGGTGACCCACAAGGTCACGCGGCCACCAGTCTGACCGGGATTTCCTTTCCCCTCTTGCGTAGTACCAACTGACTTCAGATTGTCTGGCAGGAAAGAAGCGATCTTGCTCCCGCCGGTTGAGACAATCCGGTTGGCGATAACATCGAGATCGTTGCCGTTCGTGATGACAGTGGCCCCATCCGAAAGATAAATAGTGTCGGCAGCTATAGTGAAAGAACGCTCAGCGCCGGGAGGTAACGTCATCTTCGTTCCATGAAGCTTCAAAGACCCTTTCTTGTGGAGAGCATCCGCCAATGCTGGTCCGTCTGACGTGGAGGGCGCTGACTGCATTTCGGCTGGAAGCTCTTGGAATTCCGCAGCTGAACCGATGTCATGTATCTCGGCCATTGCGGCGTTTTTTACAGTAACAACACCCCAAGTGACCATACCAACTATTGCAACTACTGCGGCCAGCACGAGACAAAGACGCAGGAGACCAGCGATGAATTTCTTTGGTACACTCTCAATCCTCAGGCGCTCGATGATCTTCAACGCGATCCATAGGAATACTGCCAACGCTAGGCCGCCGATTCCGGCCTCGCCAAACACCTTAAGAGTTTCAGGATTCATTCTTCTGCTCCGCTGGTACGCTGTCCTTCACCCTGAAGTGTAATTCAGCCTCATACATGAAAAGGCCTAATCGACCCTTTTAAATGATGTGGAATCGGATTGTGGGTTAGGAATATTCGCGCGGGAGGACTAAATGTAGGAAAAATACTGCAAATCAAGGAACTTCTACTTCTAACCGCTGCCGTGACAGCGCTGCGTGATTCAGCATTTCAACGACTTAACAGAACCGCCGGGGACTGCCAAAGNNATCTTAGGTTTTACAACAACTTATAAGACCACGGGGACTGCCAAAGTTCGCGGAAGTCGTACAAGACATCATATTTTGTGGGTTGGGTTGTGGGTTGGAAATTTGCCGCATCAGGCCCCTGCCCCTGCGAAGCAACGGCCAACGCTCAGGCACCAAGTGGGAAAGTATGCACGATTGTTTCGCCTTGAAAGAACCCACATGCTGGGATTCCAATAACGACATGATCGGGTCGAATACAGTCCCTGCTAAGTACGCTATGCGCTACCCCACCTTGATCCATTTTATCCGTCAGGGCGAACTCGACGAACTGTTTGACATAATGACCTCTGAACTGCTGCAAAGACGAGACGAGTGTGAGCGAGCCGCCACACAAGCCGTCGATGAATACCATCGCCGACGAGATGAACTGGAGGCGCTCCGTCAGCGGCTGTCCGAATTACACGTCGATCAAGCACGTGTTAATAACGGTGACGCCATCGAAAGGCGCCGGACAACTCGACTCCAGATCGAAGCTGAAATCGAAAAGAGCACGTTTGATCCAGAGGAGGCAATGAGGGCTGTGGCCGGCCCTGAATTGTCCGTCAAGGATTTGTACATTCTAAAGTCTCTTACGGACGAGCTTCGAATACTGGGGATTTACAAAGCAATTGAGATCGAGAGGAGCAGAATCCTTTCAGCGACTTTCTCCACCCTCGATCCGAGGCGCTCGCACGCTGTCTCCTATATCGAAAAAGAAATTCCGTGGCTGCGCCTGGTATTCGGCTATCCTGCAATCAACGAATTGCGCCTTATCGCGAATTGCATTAAACATTCCGGCCGAGTCAGTAAAGAGTTGGAGAAATGCCATCCAACCTGGCGACTGAGCCCTGAGATCAACGATGCATATGGTCGAGAACATTGGACGACTGAGAGCGGTCCAGTCTGGGATTTCTCAACGCGCTCCGCAATGGCGTACAAGCGCCTCGCCCCGTTCGTAGGCGCCTACTTCGCGGACCTCGCGGAGAAATGTGCACGTCTTCGTGCCCTGCCCGACCAAGCTCTGCGGAACGAGTTCGTTTCGACGTTCGCCTCAACGTTAGCTGAAAACAACGCCGCACTTTCCAGATTCGTTGCTGCGCGACCCGAAACGGCCTTCACCGATTGAGGAGACATATGCCGCGTATCTGGCCCAGGTAAGGTGGGTTGGATTGTGGGTCGGACTGGCAAAGTGATCTGACGTTCATGAGCAGCAAGAATGTCCTCCATCGAGCGGAATCGTTCGACTCGGGTCCTTGCTCTCTCCCCGCAGCGGGTATTTTATAAACCACGTTTCCTACCAAACGGGCGGAAAACCCAATAGAAAACTGGTCGCCGTCGGAAGACCGACCGGTGGTCGACAGACCGCTAACAGGTAACAGATAGTCATCGGAAGACCATCGGACTACTATTGGATACCCATCAGGAACCGGTCTGCCCTCTGTGGGCCTTCCGTTAGTCTTCAGACCGCTACCTGAATTCTCTTGAGTATCGACAACATCTCGGCTATTGTCCGCCCACCGCATACAACATTTTGTGTTCTGACATGCCGACCATAGTATTTGCAAGTCCAAAGGGAGGGGTGGGCAAGTCTACCGCCGCCGTACTCCTGGCAACCGAACTGGCGGGCTTTGGGGCAGGAATATCGATGATTGACGCTGATCCCAACAAGCCTCTTTCACGGTGGGCAAAAAGACCCGGCCGGCCGGCGGTCCTTGAAGTCATATCGGACGTGACCGAGGATTCCATTATCGACGTTATCGAGGAAGCGGCACTAAAGACCCCGTTCGTTATCGTTGACCTGGAGGGAACGGCCTCCATGATGGTCGGCTATGCGATGAGTCGAGCCGATCTTGTCATCATTCCCGTGCAAGGCTCACATCTTGATGCCACCGAGGCAACAAAGGCCATCAAGCTCGTCCGCGCCCAGGAGCGCGTTTTTAAGCGCACGATTCCGTACACAATTCTCTTCACTCGCACGAGCGTGGCAATCAGAACAAGAACATTCCAGAGCATCGAGGATGAATTCGCCGAGAACCAGATTCCGATGCTAAGAACTCACTTGCATGAGCGCGACGCTTACCGTGCTCTCTTTGCATTTGGTGGAGCCCTATCGGGTCTGGACCCTGAACAGGTGTCGAATATCGCTGCCGCCATCGCCAACGCACGTCTCTTCGCCGATGAAGTTGTGAAAACGCTGAAACCGAAGAAAGCGGCGGTTGCGAAGGCGGAGGAGGTGGCCTGATGTCAAAGAAACGTGCCAGCGTATTTGGAGACGTTTTGGATTTAGACCTTAAAGACTTCGCACCGAAGAAGCGAGTAGACGCCCAAGCTCCGAGCCGCGAGCAGGTGCAGGCTGTGGCTGAAGCTGCAAACTTTCCAAGTCGCCAGGCATCTGTCCAAACACCTAAACCTCCGAAGAAACGTGCTCCGCGGATTTATCGGACCGGCCGCAACGTTCAGTTCAGTGTAAAAGCTACCCAGGAGACAGTGGACGCGATCTACGCCATCACAGATGCCAATCCTGGTTGGGTTCTAGGCTACACGCTTGAAAGGGCTGTTGAAGCCTTGCAACGTGAGTTGGAGGTGGAAAAGACCTCATGAGAGCTGTTGGTTCTTCACGCCGCTACGCGCCAGCCTGATCCGGCCTCTGGGTGCTGAGAAAATCCTCAATATCGCTGTCAGGAGCTCCCGCCTGGCGCATGGCCAATACGGTCGCATCGATTTTTTGCTGACGGGTAGGGGAGGGCAGTCGCGCTGCGATCGGCTGCGCGGTTTCTACCCGGCCTTCCAGTCGGGCGCGCCTGCCCACTTTCGGCTGTTTGAGTTCCGTGTAGGCAGCCTGAAGATCCGCAACGTCTTTGCGCCACCATGAAACTCGGAAACCCGTCACCAGTCCCCGTATGCTTCCGCCTTTACGGATCGGTTCAATCTTGACCCCGAAATCGGCGAGGCCATTAACTTCCAAACAGGCAGGTTGGATCACCCGCTGCAAAAGGTTGGGTGCCCGCTCTAGCTTTCCTTCAGGCACACCGAGGAGTGCCCGGAAATCTTTCACGCTGAATTCTTCCTGCCATTTGTGCTTGAGATTGATGCGCGCGGTGATCAGCTCATAGAGCGCGAGGGCGTACTTCGACGTGAACGCAAACACTACCGCATTTTTCACACGGCCCCATAACGTTGAATCCTTAATGATGTCGCGCATGCCTCGCGAGAAGCTGTACTTCACCTGGCCCTGCGGATTGTTTTCATTATCTGTGACCGTCGAATCGGAAAGTATTTGCACAAGTTTCGTCGCCGGCGCGCCCTGGCTATCCTTCGTGGGAACCTCAACGAGCGTGCGCATCAAGCGACGAATCGAATCGGTGACTCTTTCGCCGCCTTTGTGTGAACCACGCAACTCAGCAAGCATGATGAGGTGATCGACATCATCACAAATACTCGGCCCAGCATTCGCATAGAGAACGTTCATCACACGGCGGTCCTGCAACGATAAGCTGCCGGTGCCACGAACCTCTATGAGCTCGCGTGCCTTGGCGAATTCGTCGCCATTCGGCTTTTGATCAATGGTTCTGAACCTCACACCTACAAGCCGTACCGGTATCGTAACTTGGTGTCAAGCCGATGTTACGATAACCGTCCCCAGGGCGTTACGATGCATCGTGATCGCCAGACTTATCCCCAAAAAGTTACGATAAGCGTAAAGCTCAAGAGGGCATGCCGTTGAAATCCGGTGTCAATGGGGCATCCAGCAGGGCAGGTGTAATCCATTGAATGCCCCCAAGAAGTTACGATATGCTCGTTGCCCCCAAAAAGTTACTCTCAACGATTTGCAGGTGACGCGCGCCGGATTTCTCACTGCAAGGACATTTTGCCGCGCCGACTGTCAGACTCCTGTAATCTCCTGAAATTTCTATGGTGGTTCCCCCCCAGATGTTACGATGCAAAACATCCTCCCAACTTGTTACGATCCGAACAGCTTTCCAGACTCCCCACAACAGCCCGTCTTGTAAGATTCTTCCAAACCTTGCCGTCTGCGAATGTTTGAAGCCCGCCAAAATGTGACTCATCATCCCCCAAGAAGTTACGATACGAAAAATTTCTCCCCGAAAAGTTACGTTCGCAATATGTCCGAAAAGCCCCGCGAATCAAAAACTAGTCTGACTACTGCACAGCTCCAGCGCTCGTGCTTTTGCCCGAAAGGTGCGCGAATCGCCACGGATCGCCCCCAAATCGTTTTGCTACGCCCCCCTCCGGTATTGCTATTCCCCCGTCACGTAGAGCAATTCCCCCGAAATGTTACGTTGAACCTGACAACTATTTGTGGTTTCAAGAATTTTCCGATGAGGAATTAGAAATTTTAGAATTAGAAAACTACTACTCAAAACTTCCCAAAACGCATCACCCCATCTGGAAGCTCAAGCCCATCAAGGGCTCTCGCTTCCCAAGGAAGGGAAACCCTTCCTTGACTAGCCCATGAAACACGGCGGGCGCGATGATTCTATTACTGGTTTTAGAATATGCATTGTTTGCATGACTCCTTGCATGTCAAAAAACATGCCGCTATCGTCTGCGCACTCCTTTCATGATCGGCAATGGGAAACAAGGCCGACCTTGCAAGGGGAGGGGCGGTGCCGGAAGCAGTAAACGAAGCGCTACGCATGATTGATACGTTCGCAAGCGTAGGCGCGAACAAAATCCACGTCACCAAGACTGACATCAATGGTGAAGTTCAGTGGGGCAAGGCTTATTCGCCCGAGGATCTTCGCAAAGTATTGCCCGCGATGATTCGCGTCGCCGCGAAACTGGAGGAATGCGACCTCCTGGACAAAAGCGGAAAGGTTGTGGGCCACGCAAGGGCAGGGGGCAACCTCATGGTGCGCCCCATGAGTGAAGGCTCCGCTTTTATACAGCTCGACGATCTGGCTGAGAATAAACTCGACCGCGTGCGCTCCGCCGCGTTTCTCACCGTTCGCACCAGCCCCGGCAATAACCAGGCATGGATAGCTGTCCCAAAATTTGCCAGTGACCAGGACAGGAAAGACTTCACACGTCGGGTCAAGAAACAGGTCACCGCAGATTCTTCGGCCACCGGCTGNNCGCCTCGCCGGCACGTCCAACTTCAAAACGAAATACATCGGCAATTTTCCGAGGGTGGAAATTATCGATGCAGTTCCGGGCCGCACCACTACTCCAGAAGCGTTGCAATCCCTTGGTCTTGTCGCCCCAGAAGATCCCGCCCCCACAGTGCTTCGGTTCAAAACCGTTAGTAATAGCAAATCTGTAGGTGGTGAGCGCAGCTGGCCGGACTATGAGCGCTGCGTCATCGCGGCACCGCGCTCGAAGGAAGGGCAGGGGCCAGACCGCAGCATGGCGGATTTTTTCTGGTGCCTCATGGCCGCCCAGCGCGGCCACAGTATCGAAGACATCACCGCCAGGCTGCTTGAAGTCAGCTCCAAAGCTCAGGAACGCGCGCGACTTCACGACGAAGGCTATGCGCTTATCACTGCGCAGAATGCCGCTGCAGCGGCGGAGCGGGGACGCAAAACGGGCAGGGGAAAATAAGGCAGCCTTTCCAATCCGGTGTAATCCGGTACGTTTTCCGGTAGACAAATCCGGTATAATCCGGCATAAAATTGGGTATGCTCGCCATAGAAACCATCCAGATCACCGCCGATCTCCTAGAGCTTCTCTCGGAAATCGATGAATTTAAGGGTGCCTGGCGGGCATTGGGGACCATCGCTCCCGACCGGCTTAACGCCCTCCGGCGGGTCGCCACCATCGAGAGCATCGGTTCGTCCACCCGTATCGAGGGAAGCAAGCTGTCCGACCGAGAGGTTGAGCAGATGCTC
>PLHN01000286.1 GCA_003139975.1 Acidobacteriaceae bacterium | reverse complement strand
GGCACCACCGAGCAGGTGATCAAAAACTACCTGCGCAACGTCTACGACAAGATCGGCGTCTCCGACCGGCTAGAGTTGGCGTTATTCACCATCCATCACCGCATCCTGAACGAAGCAGCAGCGGCAACCGCGGCTGCCGCCGTTCCTCCCGCTCCGCAAAGCGCGGGAATTGCCAACTAGAACTTCGCTCGAAATAAAAAGGCCGCCCGCGGGCGGCCTTTGTTCGTTGACGCCCTTTACCCCGTGAGGTTCAATGGTGCCCATGTCTCTACTCCAGATTCCTGATCCGATTTACATCGGCGTTACTGACGCCGTCGCTGCGTCCTTGTGGTACAGAGAGAAACTTGGCCTTCAACAGGTTGTGGCCCCCACAAGCGATGCAGGAGATTGTGTTTCGCTGGCGTTCTCAAAGCGAGATGAAACAGCGATTATCCTTGGCCCCCGCGATTCGAAGACGGACCAAAGACCGATCCTGTACGCTACCAACATCGGAAAGGCGATAGATCTTTTATCTTCTCGCGGCGTAAGCGTCACGCCGATTGAATCGGATGGGCAAGGAACGCGCTACTTCGTAATGCGCGACTTAGAGGGCAATGAAATAGAGGTCACAGAGGAACCGTAAAACGGAGGCGCAGCATTGCATACGGCGACTGTCCGCTATTTCTGTTCTTTGTGCCATACGCTGCGATCCAGCCGGTTAATGCTGGGATCACCTGGGCGGTATCTGACGGCAACCTGCTGACGCCGGTGAAATCTTCTTGCTGTGCTCTGTACTCGCTTCTTGGCGAAAAATGCGGGTCGCCAAAATGATTCGCCTGTATAAGGCCCGTCCGCGCCGAGTGAAAACTCATAGGCCACCGCCAACCGGAAAGTCTTGTTTCGCCCTTCTCCGATCCGCTCAATATCAACGGCAGTGACCTCCCCATCTGCTACAGGCCACCGCCATGACCACAAATATGAGAGCGCATCAAAGAGGTCGTTGAACATAGCGCGTCAACAATAGTCCGACGCTTCCGGCGGTTCGTCAAGGATCATTGGCGTAACATCGAAAACCCCCGACTCGCCGTCCGATACACGGAGCCTTGCCAACCCTGTCCGCAAATCGAGTTCGAACCATTGCACCTTAAGTGATCTTCTCTCCCACGCTCTTTGCCTGCGTGAACAGATACAGATAGTCCGGCCCTCCAGACTTCGAATCTGTCCCCGACATATTGAAGCCTCCGAACGGATGCGCGCCCACCATCGCGCCCGTGCACTTGCGGTTGAGATAGAGATTGCCGACGTGGAATTCGCGCACCGCACGATCCAGCTTTTCGCGAGAGCTCGAATAGACAGCGCCCGTCAAGCCAAACTCGGTGTCGTTAGCAATTTCAAGCGCATGGTCAAAATTCCGCGACTTGATCACCACCAGCACCGGCCCGAAGATTTCCTCCTGCTCAAGCGTCGACTTCGGCGGAATGTCAGCAATCACGGTAGGCTGAATGAAATAGCCTTCGCCGGCGCTCGTGGCGCGCGCGCCGCCAGTAATCAGGCGCCCATCCTTCTTGCCGATTTCGATGTAGCGCAAAATATCGTCCATCGAACCTTGGTTGATGACCGCGGCCATGCCCGGATTGCTTACCGGATCGCCGATCGTAATGCGCTCGACACGCCCTTTCAGCTTCTCCAGAAACTTGTCGTAGATCCGCTCGTCAATAATCGCGCGCGAGCAAGCCGAACACTTCTGCCCCTGGAAGCCGAAAGCAGCCTGGGCAACACCTTCCACGGCAGAGTCGATATCGGCGTCGGCATCGACGATGATCGCGTCCTTGCCGCCCATTTCGAGGATCGTGCGCTTGATCCATAGCTGCCCCGGCTTTTGGCTGGCCGCCGATTGATTAATGTGCAGCCCCACTTCCCGCGAGCCGGTGAAAGCGATATAGCGGACCTTGGGATGAGCAACCAGCGCATCGCCGAAGCTCGCCCCACCTCCCGGACAGAAATTCACCACACCTTCCGGCATTCCACATTCTTCAAGCAGTTCGACGAACTTTGCCGCGATGGTTGGCGAATCGCTCGATGGTTTCAGGACGACCGTATTGCCGGCAACGATCGAGGCCAGCGTCATGCCGGCCATGATGGCGCAAGCGAAATTCCACGGCGGAATGACCGCTCCCACGCCCAGCGGAATGTATGCCAGAGTGTCGCGCTCGCCCGGCAACTGAACTGCCGGTTCAACCTTGGCAAAGCGCAGCGCTTCCCGCGCATAGTACTCGCAGAAATCGATGGTCTCGGAAACATCGCCGTCGGCCTCGGCCCAGTTCTTCGAAACTTCGAATACCAGCCAAGCCATGAATTCAAGCTTGCGCTCGCGCATCACATCGGCAGCCTTGAACAAGAGCGAAGCGCGTTCCTCGACCGTAGTTTGGCTCCAATGGCCAAAAGCCTGTAAGGCGGCCTGCACCGCAGGCTCAACCTGATCCTTGCCCGCTTTTTGGTGAACGCCCACAACCTGCGACGGCGCGGCAGGACTAATGGACCGGATTTTGTCCGCGGTCTTCAGCCGCTTGCCGCCGATGATCAGGTCGTATTCGCGGCCTAGTTGCCCGCGTACTTTCTCGATAGCGCTGCGCATGCGCCGCACGTTCTCTTCGCGCGTGAAATCGACGAACGGCTCATTCTTGAATGGTCCTTCATGCAGCCGGACCTGCAAGCGAGGCGGGGCTTCCATCGTTGCCATAGGAATTCCTTTCTCAGACGGGAGTTAGCAGGGATTGCAACCAGCCATTCTACACCCGGAGAGACTCGGCTTCCGCCTTCCCCGGTGTCCGCTCCACTCCCCCAAGCAGACTGAAAAGAAGTCGATGTTGCCCTTGATTTTGGGTGGCGCAGCGCCGGGGTCCCCAGCGCGCCCGGTTTTGGCGTGCTGGGGTGGAGCGCTTCAGCGCTGCGGTAACCGCATTGTATTGAGCGCGGCTTTAGCCGCCGAGGTGCCATTAGACGGCTTCTAAGTCTATGATTTATAAATATCTTACAAGCAAGTCCTTATTCTTCAAAGATCTAGCGCCCGCCAGTCGCTAAATCTTTGACTTTAAAGGACCGAGACCAACGGGGGTCTCTCGAACCGTTGCGCGTAAGCCGTCGTTTCGAGCGCACGATTCCCTGATCAATTTCAATGCGTGATCCTACTCGGTGAGCTGGACTCGTCTCAGTTGGACAGCTGAAACGTCATCGTCACGTCCGTCTGAAAAGACGAAGGCTGGTCATGGGAACGATAGGGCTGGTAACGCCAGCTTCGTACGGCCGCAGCCGCAGCGCCAGCCAAAAGCGGGTCTCCAAGCAGAGGGCGAACGGAAGTGACGGTTCCATCTTCGCCAACATTCACTTCCAGGACAACGTTGCCGGAACGATGCGCAGCGATTGCATCAGCCGGATATGGCGGATCGACACGGCTGAGAAGCCGCTGCTCGGCCTCATTGGGCGCCAGCCAAACAGCCGAGCGCGAAGCAATTCGTTTGCTCGACGATGCCTGCACCACCGGTGAACCAACTTGCGAGCGGACCTTATCGCGCGTCGAAGGCGCCGCAGGAACGCCATGCGGAACTGAGTTTGAGGCGGACGCAGTCGCCTGGGACTTCGGCTTCAAGCGGAAAATGACCTTCCCTTTCTCGTAAACGACAAGATCACCCGAAGCAACGTCGGGCGTTTTGTCGGAAGACGCCGGCTGTTTTGTCTTCGCCTTTGTTGGCTTCGTTGGCGGAAGGTCAGCGCTCGTGGCGGCGGGAGCAGGCTGCGCCGGCGCTGATGCCAAGGCAACTGACGGAGAACTAGCCACCACAGGCGGCGGAGCGATCGGCCGCCGGGAACCGAGCCATCCAACCCGCGATCCCACCATAAAGCTGACTCCGATCGCGGCCAGAATCACCAGCGTACCGAGGACAAGAGTCCATCCCTCATACGGCTGTGCCACAGCTGCCACTGGTGTCGCAGGCTCCTGAAAGTTGGGCGTAGTCGACTCAAACGACTTCAGCAAGTCAAAATCGGAAGGCGCCGGCGCAGAAAACTGATCCACGAGATGTTCAGCGGCGTGGCGAACGCGCGACGCCTCGCCGGCAAATTCCTCAAGCAGGCTTTGGGAAGCCTCGGAAAACGCCCGCGGAACCTGCGAAAACACCTGTAGTACGCCGACCAGTTCAGGCTGGCTGCCAAGCTCCGGCATTTCATCGGGTTTGTCATTGAACACCGGCACAACGACCATGGAACGGACCCCGAGGCTTTGCGAGGCGGCGGAATCCACGCGAGGATCCGACTCGGCATCGTGGCACAGCTGGGATGCACGACTGCGAACACAGGCCGCGGCAAGGCCATCGCGAGTACTGACGGGAATACCCAGCCCAGGACCGTGCGGCCCGGTCGCCGCACGCCACACCATCTCGTCGCCGCGCAGCAGAGCCAAGGCAGCGGTGCTGGCACCAGTCGCATCGGCAGCCCGAACCACCAACTCATTGAGCACAAGGTCGAAAGCCAGGTCGGGCGGAAACGCGGTTGCAAGATGGTGCTCAAGTACGCGCGTTAGGTCTGGTGGGGGAAGCGGATAGAGATCGTGGGCCATCGGCTCGGACCTCCTCAATGGACGCGGAACATGGGCAATCCCCCAGCTGGCCGGGAAGGGCGCAGCGGAAAACAGTCTCTTAGCTTAGTGTCCCGCGAAAGCCCAGCGAAGTCAATTCGCAGCAGAATGAGGGAGCGAGTGCGGCATCAAACTGCGTTCCTACCGGGGAAGTCCATGAATCGGTAGGGTTACAAGGGTGTAGGTGTAAAGACCTAGGGCATTAGCGCCAGCTCTGGATGTGACTTACACTAAACCGGCATTCTTGATTTCCGGGCCGAGGGCGCTGCACATTGGACTTCGGCTCCGAGGAGCCTGGGAGTTCACGATGAGGAAGGTAGGGATTGCTTGTCTGATGCTGGCCATGGCCTTCTTTGGATTGGAACGCTCTGGATTGGGCCAAGCGAATCACGGTGAACTGCGTCTTAGAGTCACGGACCCCGCCGGGCTCGGCGTCAGAACGTCGGTCCGCATCGTGAGCGAAGCGAATGGCTATCGCAATACACTCGACACCGATGATGAAGGCAACCTGATCGCGCAGCGCCTTCCTTACGGCGTGTACAACATCGAAATTCATCAGGCCGGGTTTGCCAATATCCTCGAGACCATCAGCGTGCGCTCGTCGGTGCCTATGGAGTACAAGCTTCAGTTGAAGCTGTCGGCCGTGGGCGAAGTGGTCAACGTCGCGGCCCAAAGCACGTTGGTCAATCCCGAGCAGGCCGGTTCCATCAGCCAGATCGGCTCGGAGGAAATCCAGACCCGTGTAACGTCCGTCCCCGGGCGCTCCATGCAGGATCTCGTCAATGAGCAACCGGGCTGGCTCTACGAAGGCAACGCCGTCCTTCATCCACGTGGCTCCGAGTATCAAACGCAGTTTGTAGTGGATGGAATTCCGCTGACCGATAACCGTTCGCCCGGTTTCGGGCCAGAACTGGAAGCTGACGATGTGCAGTCGGTGAGCATCTACACCGCCGGAATCCCCGCCGAATACGGACGGAAGATGGGCGGCGTGGTCGAGGTCAACACGTTGCAGGATGTGCAGGCGGGGGTCCACGGGAACGTCGTGCTTTCGGGCGGCAGTTTTGATTCGGCGGCCGTGTTTTCGCAAGGGCAATACGTTTGGGGCAAGAATGCGCTGGGCGCGAGTGCCAGCGGCAGCATGAGCGACCATTATTTGAATCCCGTGGTTCCTGAGAATTACACCAACGCGGGAACGCTGGGCGATTTCTCCGCGCATTACGAGCGCGACCTCACGCCCCAGGACCGGCTGAACCTGATTGTGCGGCACGCGTTCGCTCGCTACGACCTGCCCAATGAGCAGGTGCAGCAAACGCCCCACCTCGACTCTCTCGATCCATCGCTGCCCTTTGGATCGCAGCTGGAAACGGCCAGCAATATTGAGACGATGGGAATCGCCTCCTACCAGCACACGTTCTCGTCGGACATGGTCGCGGACCTCCACGCAATGGTGCGGGACAAGGCAATCAATTTCAATTCGAACGGCTATGCGACGCCGATCGAGGTCTTCCAGAACAACGGGTTTCGCGAAGGATATGTGCGCGGCACGATCAGCGTAACTCGCGGGCGGCACGAGTGGAAGGCGGGATTCGAAACCGACAACGCCACGCTGAACGAGAATTTCCGCTACGCCATCACCGATCCGACGCAGTTCGATCCGGACACGCCGCCAACTTTTTCGTTTGCGGCAAACCGTCCCGACCTGGAGCAATCAGGCTTCGTGCAGGATCGCATACGGCTCGGCAAGTGGACGGTCAGCGCCGGTTTGCGCTGGGATCACTATCACCTCCTGCTGAACCGGAACGGCGTGCAGCCGAGGCTGGCGGTTTCGCACTACATCCCTTGGGCGGACTTGCTGTTGCATTTTTCGTACGACCGCGTTTTTCAAACGCCGTCGTTCGAAAATATTCTGCTATCAAGTTCGACGGCGGTCGAGTCGATCGATCCTACGTCGTTTTTTCGTCTGCCGGTCCAGCCTTCCGAAGGGAACTACTTCGAACTGGGAATGACAAAGGGATTTGCGGGCAAGCTGCGGGTGGACGCGAATTACTACCGGCGGTATGTCGGAAACTATGCCGACGACGACCAGATTCAAAACACGGCCATCAGTTTCCCGATTTCCTTCCGGAAATCCGTGATCTACGGCGCCGAGACCAAGATCGATCTGCCCGATTGGCGGCGCTTCTCCGGCTTTCTGAGCTATTCCTACATGGTCGGCAACGTGTGGTATCCAGTGACGGGCGGCTTGTTTCTGGGCGACGACGCTCAGGGTATTCCGACCAGCGGCCATTTCCCCGACTCGCAGGATCAGCGACACGCGCTGCGCGGGCGGCTTCGGTATCAGGTGCATCCACGCTTTTGGGTGGCGGGAGGAATGCGATACGATACGGGCTTGCCCTTCCAGTTTCAATGCGATCCAACCATCCTGAGTTCTCAATGCATCGCCCAGGAAGTCCAGACATACGGACAGCAGGTCGTCGACCGCATCAACTTTACCCGCCAGCGTATTTTCCCCGCCTTTCAGGTCAATGCATCGGCGGGCGCCGACCTCTACAAATCAGACCGGATCAAGATGCGCTTCCAGGCCGACGGACAAAACCTTACCAACGTCCTGGACGTGATCGATTTCGGCGGCCTGTTCTCTGGGAACGCTATCGGGCCTTCCCGGAGCTTCGCGCTCCGTCTCAGCACCGCTTTCTAGCACACGAGAAGTTCTAAAGGGAAGGATGAAGGCTTCGGGGCAGACGGAGGTTGGAGCCCCAATGGGGCTAACCCTGCAGGAACTTGAACCTCCGCTGAGGTTTCAGGCAGCCTTGCCAGAGTGATGCTTGCCGGTAATCTTGCGCTGCTCGAGAACGACGGCCGCACCGAGAAAGACTCCGATGATGCCGAATGCTGCGAGCGCAACGAGGGCAACCATTAGGATGGGCATAAATCCCTCCTCGATTGAATTCTGGAGCCGGGGATGCTCGCGGGCGGTGACGACGGTCACGGGGCTTTGTGAGGTTTAGAGTCCCATTTCTGGCCGCTGCCGGGGACCCGATCTCCACGATCTGGCTCTCAAACGCAACCAAGGCTGGTACAGTTAGTAAACTGCACGCCGACGGGCCGGACGTGCACAATAAAACAATAGGGAGAAGAGCTCGCATATGCGCATAGCAGTGGTGGGTTCCGGATACGTCGGCCTAGTCACGGGCGCCTGTTTTGCGGATCTGGGTCATGAAGTTGTTCTGGTCGATAACGACGAGAAAAAGCTGGAGGCTCTGCGGACAGGCAAGGTGCCGATTCATGAACGCTTCCTGCCGGAACTGTTGGAGAGGCATGGCGGAGGGCGCATCAAATTTTCCGGCGACCTGCAAGCCGCCACGCGCGCCAGCGAAGCCATCTTCATTGCCGTTGGAACTCCTCCCACCGAAAGCGGCGATGCCGACATGTCTTACGTGGAATCGGTGGCGCGGGAGATTTCCGGCGCAGTCGAGAGCTACAAAGTCGTGGTCGAGAAGAGCACTGTTCCGGTCTACACCAACCAGTGGATCCAAACGATCATCATGCGCAACGGCACCGAGCCTGAGATGTTCGACATCGCCTCGAATCCAGAGTTTCTCCGCGAGGGCACGGCCGTCACAGACTTCCTGTATCCCGACCGAATTGTTGTGGGAGTAGAGACCGAGCGGGCTGCGGAAGTCATGCGGCAGATCTATGGACCCCTGACCAGTGGATGGTATTACGGGCGCGCCGACGCTATTCCTCGGCCCGACCGCGCGCAGGCACCTCCGCGGCTTATCATCACCAGCGCCAAGAGCGCGGAACTGATCAAGCACGCATCGAATGCCTTCCTGGCGATGAAGATTTCGTTCATCAACGCCGTCGCTTCCATTTGCGAAACCGTCGGAGCGAACGTTCAACAGGTGTGCGACGGGCTCGGAACCGACTCCCGCATCGGGCCGAGGTTTCTGAACCCGGGGATCGGATATGGCGGATCATGTTTTCCGAAGGACCTGACGGCGTTCCGGGCGGTGGCCAAGGAGAGCGGATACGACTTCCGCCTGCTGGAGGAAGTTATCCGTATCAACGAGGAGCAGCGGCACCGCTTTCTGCGCAAAGTGAGGAGCGTGCTCTGGACGTTGCGCGGCAAGAAGCTAGGCGTGCTCGGCTTGGCGTTTAAGGGCGGGACCGATGATACTCGGGAATCTCCGGCGCTGCTGCTGGTACAAGAGTTGTTGCACGAGGGCTGCCGGGTCTGCGCGTACGATCCGGCCGCAATGGAGCGCGCCAAAGAAGAACTCGGAAGCGGAATTGAGTTCGCAACGGACGCGTACGAGGCCGCGAAGGGCGCGGATGCCGTGCTGATCCTGACCGAATGGGAAGAATTCGCGACGTTAGATCTTGAGAGGCTGCGCGGAGCCGTGAAATATCCAATTGTGCTCGACGGACGAAATCTCTACGATCCGGCCGTTATGACCGAGCACGGATTCTCCTACTACAGTGTCGGCCGTCCGCCGGCGTTGCGCGAAGAAACACACGCCGCACGTGCGTCGGCCCATAACGGGCGGCCCTGAAACGATGAACTCGCGACGCGCGCTGGTGACCGGTGGAGCGGGCTTTCTTGGTTCGCATTTGTGCGATGGACTGCTAGGCGAAGGCTACCAGGTAGTGGCCGCTGACAACCTGCTGACCGGGCGCCTTGAAAACATCGCCCATCTGCGCAACGATTCGCGCTTCGAGTTCCTGCAAAAAGACGTCTGTGAGCCGTCGGATTGGGGACCGCTCGACTACGTCTTTCACTTTGCCAGTCCTGCCAGCCCGGTGGATTACGCCAAACATGGCCTTGCAACCCTGCGCGTCGGATCCTACGGCACCTTCGAAGCGCTCGAATCGGCTCGCGGCTGCGGGGCAAAATTCATGATGGCCTCGACGTCGGAATGCTACGGCGATCCGCTCGTCCACCCGCAACCGGAATCGTACTGGGGGCACGTCAACCCTGTAGGGCCGAGGTCGGTCTATGACGAAGCCAAGCGCTTCTCGGAAGCGGTGACCACCGCCTACCACCGCTATCACAAAGTCGATACGCGGATCCTACGCATCTTCAATACGTATGGTCCGCGCATGCAACTTCATGATGGCCGCGTCATCCCCAATTTCATGTGGCAGGCGTTACGCGGTGAGAATCTTACCGTCTTCGGTGACGGCAGCCAAACGCGCAGCTTCTGCTATGTAAGCGATGAAGTAGACGGAATTCTGCGCTTGGCGAAGTCCGAGGAACACGAACCCGTAAACGTGGGAAACCCGGTGGAATTCACGGTTCTCGAGTGCGCCCGCAAAGTAATTGCCGTAACCGGCTCCGCCAGCAAAATTAAGTTCGAAGCTCTCCCGCAGGATGACCCGAAGCAGCGGCGGCCGGATATTTCAAAGGCCCGGCGTCTGCTCGGCTGGGAGCCGAAGATGGATCTGGAGAGCGGACTGAAACTTTCGCTGGAATATTTCCGGAAAGCGGTGCTGGAGGAAAGGCACTGAGTCTAGCGGGGCTGTTCGTCAAGCGACGGACCCGCCGCCAGCACTCCGAGCAGACGCAGAATTTCCCCGCGCTCAGCCGGATCACTAAACACGAAGCGCACGCCCATGCCGAATCCAGGGTGGGTAGCCAATACTTGCCCCTGGATCTTGAATTTCATGTCGGCTGTTCGGACCACGATTTCCACCCGGGATCTCCCCGCAAGCGGCGATGGCATCTCAACGTAGCAGCCGCCCTCGCTGATATCGGAAAGCCGGCAGCGGTTAGGAATGCTCGTGCCCAGCCGGTACACTTCAGCTCCAATCGCGCACGGAATCCGAGCTTCGCCGCGGCGGTTGCCGGCAGTCCCTGCCCGAGCGGGACCCTTCATCTCGCCTCGCTGCGAGCTCGGCGCAGTTGCGGCGGGCAACTTCTGTATCCCTTTCATTTGCTGTTGCACATCTTTCTGCTGAAGCCACGACCGAATCAGTCGCCGCGAGGCTTGTGGCACATCGAGAAAACGGATGCCGCTGCGTCCGGATGCATCCTGCCAGGCAACTTCCCCTGATAACCGAACCAACTGCTGCTGACCGGGAAGCGCAAATTCGAAATAGACTCTGCCGGCTTTGGGCAGGCGCCCGCCGGTTGTGATGGAAGTGCCATCGTCGCTCAGATCGTTGAGCATGCCACCCAGATCGGGGGCACCCGGATAAGAAACGTTAACCGCCGATCGCACCGGCGAACGAGGACTACGGCGGTGTTCGCGGCGCATCAATCCGCGAGCCGCCTGCAAGCTAAGCCGCAAGCGCTCCAGCGAGAGCGGACGGTACAGCACAAAGTTCGCGCCCAGCCCGAAAATGGGGCGAGTGTTGAACTCAGCGTCTACGATGGCGATCAAAACTGTGGCGCGATTCTTGGGACACTGCCGCAGCCGCGCAAGAAATTCTTCTGAGGTCTGGTCGGCGCGATAGTCGAAAATGATGGCGTCATAGCGCTCCTCGC
>PLHN01000190.1 GCA_003139975.1 Acidobacteriaceae bacterium | reverse complement strand
TCCCGCGTCAGCCAGCGCCTGGCGCACCACCGGAACAATCGCCCGCAAGTGCTCGCGCGAAGCCAGTTCCGGAACCACTCCGCCATAAGGCTGGTGCGTGGCGATCTGCGACGCAACTACGTTCGACAAAATCTGCTGCCCCGAGCCCACCACCGCCGCGCCCGTCTCATCACAGGAGCTCTCGATGCCGAGTATGTTCGCGTCAGGCATAATGGGTTTCTAGCTCGAAGCTCGCAGCTCGCAGCCTCCAGCTCTTTAGTTTACGTGACCGCCGACTAACTACCGATGTCTAGCGCCAAACAACACGCCGCCGAAATCGTCCGCACCCTACGCGACCACGGCCACCAGGCCTTCTTCGCCGGTGGCTGTGTCCGCGATCTGCTGCTCGGCCGCGAGCCCGCCGACTACGACGTTTCGACCGACGCAACCCCCCAACAGGTCATGCAAATCTTCCCCCAGACCTTCGCCGTAGGCGAGCAGTTCGGAGTAGTGCTAGTGCCACAATCCAGTGGAGCGACGGGCACCCTCGCCCGTCCAGGCTCAGATTTGCGGGCCGGGAACGTTTAGCATCCATCCCTGCGACGAATACGAGCCCTCGAAAGTAGTACTATCCCGCTCGATGACGCGACAAAACATACTCGCTCTTCTGGGCGGCGGTGATCGAAGGTCGATTGGCCGCGCTGACCAGGTAGCGGCAATCGTGTCCAAAGATCCGGGCCTGTTTCCCGAACTGATCGCCGGTTTGCGGTCCGACGATCCGCTGGTTCGGATGCGAGCGGCCGATGCCGCCGAGAAGGTCTCGAGGAAGACTCCTGTACTGCTCCAGCCACACAAGGATGAATTGCTGGCTTTGATGGCCGAAACCCAGCAGCAAGAACTGCAATGGCATTTAGCGGCGATGGTTCCGCGGCTCTCCCTGAGCGCAACGGAGCGGCAATCTGCGGCGTCTTTGATGAACCGTTACCTGGAAGCTTCGAGTTCCATCGTGAAAACCTCCGCTCTTCAGGGACTTGCTGACTTGGCCCACGACGACCGGGCAATTCGAGACATCGCAATCAAGGTTCTCCGCAAGGCCATGCAGAATGGCACGCCTGCAATGAAGGCGCGCAGCCGCAAGCTGCTACACCACCTCGAGCGCATTTAGTGCAACTCCTGTGACCCAACCGTTTTCCCTGATATATTGCTATTTCTTCCGCTGTTACTTCCGAGAGAGGGCACCATGAAAGTTAGACGCGTTGTAATCCGCTGTTGTGTGGCGTTTCTGATCTGCGGTGCGCTCGCAGTGTCGCAGAAAGCGCAGAAAACACCAAAAGGCGCGACGCCAAGATCAGCCCCGCGAATCACACTCTCGCTCGATGCCAGCGAAGCTGCCCGCAAGATCTTCCACGCGCGGCTTACCATTCCCGCCGCGCCCGGAACACTGACCCTCTATTATCCAAAGTGGATTCCCGGCGAGCACGGGCCTACCGGGCCGATTCAGGATCTTACCGGCCTCACCTTCACCGCCAATGGCCAGTCCCTGAAGTGGCGCCGCGATCTGGTCGATGGCTGGACGTTCCACGTCGAAGTCCCCGCAGGAGTCTCTAGGATCGAAGCCGCACTGGACTTTGTGTCTCCTGGGGCCGGCAGCCGTGGTATGTACACCGGCGCGGCCTCTGCGACCGACAAAATGGCGGTCGTCAGTTGGAACACCGTCCTGCTCTATCCCGCTGGCTGGACGAGCGACGAGTTATCGTATGAGGCCAGCTTGCGCCTGCCTCCTGGTTGGAAGTCAGCGACCCCACTGCCGGTCGAGGAGCAGGCTCAAGCGACCGGAGAAATCAAGTTTCAGCCCGTTGCGCTGACCATGCTCGTCGATTCGCCGGTGATCTCGGGTGAGTACTTCCGTGTTGTTCCCCTGAGCGACAATCCCCCGCAGGAACTGGACATTGCCGCCGACAGCGCCGCCGCCCTCGAGGCGCCGCCTGAAGTCTTCGATCACTACAAGAACCTCACCGGCCAGGCTCAGAAACTCTTCGGCGCACAACATTTCCGCGATTATCACTTCCTCTACAGCCTGAGCGACCACGTGGCGCATTTCGGTCTGGAGCACCACGAATCGAACGACAGCCGAAGCGCCGAGCGCGCGCTGGTCGATCCCGGCCAGCGCCTGTTAGCCGCGGGGCTGCTATCGCACGAATACGTTCATTCATGGAACGGGAAATACCGCCGTCCCGCGGACCTAGCCACTCCCGATTATCAGAAGCCCATGCAAGATGACCTGCTGTGGGTATATGAAGGCCTGACTTCGTACCTGGGCGATGTTCTCAGCGCGCGCAGCGGTATCCGCACGCCCGAGCAATTTCGCGATAACGTCGCGAGAATTGCGGCCCGCCTCGATCACACGCCGGGCCGCACATGGCGCAACCTGCAGGATACAGCCGATGGTGTGCCCGCCATGCAAGGAGGTCCCTCGCAGTGGGAATCCTGGCGTCGAACCGTCGATTACTACGACGAAGACGTTTTGAACTGGCTTTGGGTCGACATGATCATCCGTCAGGAGACGCACGGCGCCAAATCGATGGATGACTTTTGCCGCCTGTTCTACGGCGGCGAAAGCGGGCCTCCGCAGGTCAAAACTTACAGCTTCGAGGACGTGGTCAAAACGCTGAATCAGGTCACTCCCTACGATTGGGACAAGTTCTGGACCGAACGCCTGACCAACCACGGTCCCGGCGCGCCCTTGGCCGGCCTCGAAGCCAGCGGCTGGAAGCTGACGTATGACGACAAGCGCTCGGAACTGGAAAGGGCCGAAGAGGGACGCAATGGCATCGACGCCGCCTACTCGATCGGCCTGCTGCTCCACCGGGATGGCGTCATCGTCGATACCATTGAGGGCATGGTGGCAGCGAAAGCCGGCATTGGATCGGGAATGAAAGTTATTGCGGTCAACGGCAGGGCGTTTTCGGATGACTCTCTGCGCGACGCATTGAAAGAAGCTAAGACCAGTTCGACGCCGCTTGAATTGCTGGTTGAGAACGCCGACTACCTTCACACTTATAAGTTCGACTACCACGGCGGAGAGCAGTATCCACATTTGGTGCGCGATGCTTCGAAACCGGACGAGTTGAGCGAGATCATCAAAGCAAAATAGGCCGAAGACGCGTGAGGCGTTGAGACACGACATTGCAGTCGCTCGAGCTGCCTTGCTTCCGAAGCGCTCAACCCCTAAACTCCGGCTAGTGCGAGAACGCCTCGAATACGCCCTGGTCTGGCCCTGGATCAAGCTTCTGGGCCTCGTTCCCCGGCGTGTCGCACGCGCCATCGGCATCGCTATTGGATTGACCGTCTACCACCTTCATCCCCGTCTGCGCGCTGTGGGCATCCGCAATCTCACTCTCGCCTTCCCTAACATGTCCGATCAAGACCGCCGACGCATCCTGCGCGGAGAATTCGTCTCGCTCGGCCGCCAACTCGCAGAAGTCTGTCTCTTCCCCACCTACACCCGCGAGAACGTCTCTGACATCATCGTCTACGACGGCCTCGAAAACTACGAACGCGCCCTGGCCCGCGGCAAAGGTGTTCTGTTTCTCACCGGCCATCTCGGAGCCTGGGAACTCTCCGCCTTCGCGCACTCGTTGCAGGGCCATCCTCTGTGGATCGTCATGCGTCCCCTCGACAATCCGTACCTCAACCGGCTGGTCGATCACTATCGCACCATGCACGGCAACCGAACTGTGGGCAAAGACGACTTTGTTCGCGGACTTTTGGCGGCGATGCGCGCCGGTGAAGCCGTGGGCATCCTCATGGATACGAACATGACTCCGCCGCAAGGTGTGTTCGTCGATTTCTTCGGAATTCCCGCCTGCACGGCGAGCGGACTGGCACGCATCGCCCTGCGCACTGACGCGGCTGTCGTTCCGGGCTTCACGATCTGGGACGAGAAGACCCGTAGATACATCCTGCGCTTCGATCCTGCAGTAGAGTTGATCCGCACCGGCGACGACCAGGCCGACGTCGTCGCCAACACTGCACGCTTCACCGGCGTGATCGAGGACTACGTCCGGCGTTATCCCGACCAATGGCTCTGGGTCCATCGCCGCTGGAAAACGCGCCCAGAGGGCGAGAAACCGCTGTATTAGGCTCTTAGCTCTGGGCTTTCGCCTTCCGCTTGACTGCGAATGAACCACCCTGTCTGCGTTTGCGCGCAGCCCTCGCTGACGCGACAATGTAGAAGCCATGAAAACGACCCTCCGCGACCTCGCAGAGAAGTTGAACTGCCGTCTGCTCGGCGACGGCAACATCGCCGTGACAACTGTTTCGAGCCTGCAATCGACTGGCGCCGAATGCCTGGTCTTCGTCGACGACCCGAAGCATCTCGACGCCGCGCTTGCCTCTTCTGCAGCCGCTGTTATTGCGGGCGAGTTTGCCGCGAAGGCATCGGCCTCCAAGCCTCTGCTCATTGCCGCTCAGCCACGCCTGAGCTTCGCACGAGCCGCCAAGCTTCTCGGCGCTGCTACGGCCCAAGGCCGCGGAATTCATCCTTCCGCCATCGTCGCGGCATCGACAATCGGGGGCAACGTCGACATCGCCGCTGGCGCGATCGTCAGCAAACAAGTCACAATCGGCGAAGGAACCACGATCGGGGCAGCCTGCGTCATCGGCGATGGAGTCGAAATCGGCGCCCAGTGCCGTATCGATGCCAATGTGACCATCTACTCTGGCACCGTGCTCGGCAATCGCGTGGTTGTACAAGCTGGAGCCGTGCTCGGCAGTGAGGGATTCGGTTACGTGCGCGACGAGCAGAGCGGCCATTACGAGCAATTCCCGCAGGTCGGACGGCTCGTGATCGAAGACGACGTTGAGATTGGAGCGAACTCGACGGTTGATCGCGGCGCGCTCGACGAGACGCGCATTCGCCGAGGAACGAAGATCGACAACCTGGTTCACGTCGGGCACAACGTTCAAATCGGTGAAGATGTCGTAATCGCCGCGCAGACTGGCCTTTCTGGCAGCGCAGTCGTCGAAGATAACGTCATTATCGGAGGACAGGTTGGCATCGCCGATCACGTGCGTATTGAGGAAGGCGCGATCCTCGGCGCGCAAAGCGGCATTCCAACCAAGAAGGTAATTCGCGGCAAGGGCGTGGTTTTCTGGGGAACTCCGGCTCGACCCATCCGGGAGTATCTTAAGGAATTGGCGTTCTTGGCGAGGTCAGCCAAAGAAAAAGGTTAGTGAAGTCGGTGATGGCTGTCATCTCAAAGCGCGATTGGTGAGTGTCATTTTGTCGCCCCCCTAGGTCCGGTCTTTTAGAATCAAAGATTTAGCGCCTTCGATCGCCAGATCTTTGAGAAATAAGGACTTATTCGTAAAATATTTAAGAATCAATAACTTAACGTCATTCTTCGACTTGAGTTTGGGAAAGTCTGCTTGTGAGCGCGGAGGCTGGCGACTACTGACCATGTCCATTATCGTCATCGGCGGGCACACGCGCAGCGTCGGCAAAACCAGCGTCGTCGCCGGCCTGATCGCCGCGCTCCGCGACCGGCACTGGACTGCACTGAAGATCACGCAATACGGACAC